>DATKSK010000004.1 GCA_035531755.1 Acidimicrobiales bacterium
AAGATACGAGCGTGGCACTCGCGCCTCCACGCAGACCACCCGGCAACCGCGGCCGGCGCCTATCGCCTGCTGTCAGCGATCTGCAAGACGGCGGTGGTGGGCGGGATTATCCCCAACAACCCGTGTCGCGTGTCAGGTGCGAGCGTTGAGCGCCCCAAGCGGCGTCCGGTTGCGTCGGTCCCCGATGTCGCACGAGCGGTGGCGGCGGCACCCGAACGGTTCCGCCTCGCGCTCCTCTTGGCCGCGTGGTGCCAGTTGCGCCGAGGGGAGGTCCTGGGGCTCCAGCGCGCCGACGTGAACCCGCTGAAGGGCACGGTCACGATCACCCGGACGTGGACCACGAGCGGCGAGGGACCGCCCAAGACGGAGGCCGGGTGGCGCGTCATCACCATGCCCGAACCCGTGGTCACCGCGATGCGTCAGCACCTCGACCACCACGTTGGACAACAGGCAGATGCGTGGCTGTTCCCCGGTGCCGGCGGCAAGCCTGTCGCGCCCCGCACCCTCGACCGCGTGTGGACGGAAGCCAGAGAGGCGGCAGGGCTCCCGGCCCTGCGCCTCCACGATCTTCGACACTCGGGGCTCACGTGGACCGCGGAAGCGGGTGCGTCGGTGGCTGAGCTGATGTACCGCGCTGGGCACTCGTCGCCGGCAGCGGCCATGCGTTACCAGCACGCCACCCAGACGCGAGACGAGGCTCTAGCGAAGGCGCTGAGCATGCTGGCGAGAGCGAAGCCGCAGACACGTGCAGACAAGACCGGAACGGTCGACGCAGAGTGACGAGCCCGACGCGGCCCTGACCAGGAACAACCGTGGCAGCCCCAACGGGATTCGAACCCGTGTCTCCACCTTGAGAGGGTGGTGTCCTCGGCCACTAGACGATGGGGCCCGGTGCCCTGATGGGCCGGTTCATGCTAACTGATCGGCGGGATCCTCCCCCTCCGGCGGGGAGCGCCGGCGAGGCGGGAATCTGGCACAGCCGAGGGCCCGCCGCGACGGCGACGCCCAGCTCATGAGAGGGACGACGCCCGGCCGGCACCGGCGGAACCCGTCCGCCCGGTGTGGCTCGGTTGGCTCGGGGGGGAGGACTCGAACCCCCAATAACAGGGCCAGAACCTGCCGTGTTGCCGATTACACCACCCCCGAACGGGTGACCCCGCAGGCTAGCCCAGCTTGTGCAACCGCGAGTACCCCACCACCCGGCCCACGGCCACGCCCACCGTCTCCTTGGCGAAGTACGGCACGGTCGACCAGCCGGTGATGGGCGAGTGGGTGGTGGGAGCCGGCCACGCCTGGAGGCCCAGGTCGGTGGCGATGGCCAGGCTCCGGTCCTCGTGGAACCCGTCGGTGACGATCAGCACCTTCAAGAGGCCCCGCTGGTGCAGCGCGGTGGCCGCCTGCGACAGGTTCGCCCACGAGTCGGTGCCGCCGACCTGGACGATGTCGCCGGCCGGCACGCCGTTGTGCTCCAGCCAGGTGGCCGAGGCCTGGGCCTCGGTGAACGTGTCGCCGGGCTTCTTGGACCCTGTCACGACGATCTCGGTGGCCAATTGCCGGTGCCACAGCGAGGACGCGTCCTGGAGCCGGGCCACGAGATCGGGCGAGGGCACGCCGTCGTACTGGGCCGCGCCCATGACGACGATCGCCTGGACACGGCGGGCGTCGTGGTGGCGCGACGTCAGCCACACCTGCACCCCGGTCACGGCCAGGTACCCGCCGATCAGGATGGCGATGATGACGATCCGCTGCAGGACCCACCGGATCGCGCGTGCGCCCCGCACCACCGCGTCCCCCAGCATCGCCACCGGTCAGTCCCCCGTTCCGTTCCGGCCCAGTCCCGCCGGCCCGCCGATCAAGCCGCCGTCAAACCACGGCCGGCCCGAGGCGCTCCCGGGCGGCCCGCAGCCGCGCCAGTACAGCCTCGCGCCCCAGGACCTCCAGGGACTGGAATAGGGGCGGCCCCACCCGCCGGCCGCTGACCGCCACCCGGACGGGGGCCTGGGCCTTGTTGAGCTTGCGGCCCAGGGCGTCGGCCAGGGCCTGGGTGGCGGCGTGCAGGGCGTCCGAGGTCCACTCGCAGTCCCGGTAGCGGTCGAGGGCGGCGTCGAGCACGGCCGGGGCCGTCGGGTCGGCGGCGACGGCCGCCCACGACGCCTCGTCGACGAGCGGCTCGTCGACGAACAGGAAGTCGACCATGGCCGGCACCTCCCCCAGCACCTCCACGCGCTCCTGGACGAGGGGCGCCATGACCCGGAAGACGCCCTCGTCGAAGCGTTCGGCGGCCCAGGGGGCGGGCGGCGCCGACGTCCACGGCCGGGCCGCCTCGACGAACTCGTCGACCGGCATGGCCCGCAGGTACTCCTTGTTCATCCACTTGAGCTTGTCCAGGTCGAAGAACGCCGGCGCGTGGTTCACCTCGGACAGCTCGAAGGCCCCCACCATGTCCTGCACCGACAGCACCTCGCGCCCGTCGGGGTGGCTCCAGCCCAGCAGGGCCAGGTAGTTGCGCAGGGCATCGGGGAGATAGCCCTGGTCGCGGTAGGACTCCACCGCCACGTCGTCACGCCGCTTGGACAGCTTCTGGCGCCGTTCGTTGACCAGGAGCGGCAGGTGGGCGAACGCGGGCAGGGCGGCGTCGGGCCCTTGCAGGGCCGACCACAGCAGGAGGCCCTTGGGCGTGGACGGCAGCAGGTCCTCGCCCCGCACGACGTGGCTGATGTCCATGGCGACGTCGTCGACCACGTTGGCCAGCACGAAGAGCGGCGCCCCGGTGGACTTCACCACCACGAAGTCCTCGATGGACTCGTGGGCGAAGGTCACGTCCCCCCGGATGAGGTCGTGGACCACGGTGGCGCCCTCGTCGGGGACCCGGAACCGCAGGGCCCGTTCCGGCCGGTCCAGCCCCCGGTCCCGGCAGAAGCCGTCGTAGCCCGGCGTGGCGTTGCCGCGGGTCCGGGCGTCGATCTCCTCGCGCCTGCACTCGCAGGCGTACAGCGCGCCCGCCTCCCACAGGGTGTCGACGGCCCGGGCGTAGGCTTCGGTGCGCGCCGACTGCCGGAAGGGCCCCTCGTCGGGCTCCATGCCCAGCCACGACAGTGACGACAGGATCCCCTCGACCCATTCCTCGCGGTTGCGCTCGGTGTCGGTGTCCTCGATGCGCAGGATGAAGGTGCCCCCGGTGTGGCGGGCGAACAGCCAGTTGAACAGGGCGGCGCGGGCGCTGCCGACATGGAGGAACCCCGTGGGCGACGGGGCGAAGCGCACCCGCGGCCGGCCGCCGCCGGCGGCGGCCTCGGGGGCCACCGGGGCTACTCGTCCTCGACGAGCGTGATCGCCCCCGTCGGGCAGTTGTTGGCGGACATCCGCACCTTGTCCCACAACTCGGGAGCGGGGTTCTCGTCGAGGACGTAGAGGAACCCGTCGTCGCGCACCTCGAACACCTCGGGTGCGATGCCCATGCACACGGCGTTGGACGCGCACACGTCGTAGTCCACGACCACCTTCATGGGACGCACCTCCGTTTCGCCTGCGCTCCCCACCCCCACGGTGGGCGCCACGCGGGCGTGCTCGACGGGAACCGGCTGGGAACGACAGGCAGTGTAGTGGTGGGCGCCGGGCGCCCCGGGACGGGCGGCGGCGACCCGGCCGAGGGCGGCGGGCTCAGGGCTTGTCGGTGCCGAGGACCCACATGGAGAAGAACTGGGAACCGCCGCCGTAGGCGTGCCCGAGGGCCCGGCGGACGTTCTCCACCTGGTGCTCGCCGGCCTGGCCCCGCGCCTGCATGGCCGCCTCCAGGAACCGCAGCATCCCCGAGGCGCCGATGGGGTTCGACGACAGCACGCCCCCCGAGCAGTTCCAGGGGATGTCGCCGCCGTCGAGGGCGGTGGCGCCGGCGTCGGTGAGCTTCCACCCCTCACCCTCCTCGGCGAACCCGAGGCTCTCGAGCCACATCGGCTCGTACCACGAGAAGGGCACGTACACCTCGGCCACGTCGATCTGGCCCCGGGGGTCGGTGATGCCCGCCTGGCGGTAGACGTCCGCCGCGCAGTCCTTGCTCGCCTGCGGGTTCACCTGGTCGCGCCCGGCGAACATGGTCGGCTCCGAACGCATGGCCATACCGTGGATCCACGCCGGCGGGGCACCCGACGCCGAGGTTCCCGCCACGCGCTCGGAGGCCAGGACCATGGCGGCCGCCCCGTCCGAGGAGGGGCACGTCTCCAGGTAGCGGATCGGGTCCCACAGCATGATGGAGTCCTTCACCATGTCGAAGGAGATGTCCTCGATGTGCAGGTGGGCGTAGGGGTTCTTGAGCGCCTGCAGGCGGTCTTTCACCGCCACCAGGATGCCGATGTGGTCGGGGGCGCCCGAGCGGCGCATGTAGGCGCGGATGATGGGGGCGAAGAACCCCCCCGCTCCGGCCAGCAGGGGCGCCGAGAAGGGCTGGGGCACGGACAGCGCCCACATGGCGTCGGAGTCCGACTGCTTCTCGAAGGCCACGGTGAGGACCCGCTCGTGGCGGCCCGACGCGACCAGGTGGGCGGCCACGATGGCGGTGGACCCGCCGACGGAGCCGGCGGTGTGCACCCGGAGCATGGGCTTGCCCACCGCACCCAGCGCCGGGGCCAGGTACAGCTCGGGCATCATGACGCCCTCGAACATGTCGGGCGCCTTGCCGATGACGACGGCGTCGATGTCGCCCCAGTCCATGCCGGCGTCCTCGAGGGCGCGCGCCGCTGCCTCGCGGACGAGGCCGGCGATGGAGACGTCCTCGCGCTTCGCCGCGTGCTTCGTCTGGCCCACCCCGATGACGGCGCACCGTTCGGCCATCACGCCCCCTTCCCGCCGGCGGGGGCCGGCTCGGCCGCCAACGCGCACACCAGGTTCTGCTGCAGGCACGGACCGGAGGTGGCGTGGGCGATCGCGGTGGCGGCGCTGCCGTCCATGATGCGCGACGCGGCCTCGCCGATGCGCACCAGGCCGGCCACCATGAGCGCGTTGGCGGCCAACGCCCCGCCCGACGGGTTCACGGCCACGCCGTCGGAGAGGCGCAGGGCATCGCGCAGGATCAGCTCCTGGTGCGCGAAGGGCGCGTGCAGCTCGGCGACGTCCACGTCGACCGTCGCGTCCGCCCCGGCGTCGAACACGCCGGCGGACTCGGCGGCGGTGCGCGTCGACGGGGACTGCGTCAGGTCGCGCGCCCCGAGCGCGTGGGCTTCGATGCGGTGGTCCATGCCCGTGATCCACGCCGGGCGCTCGCACAGGCGGCGCGCCCGGTCGCCCGCCGCCAGGACGACGGCGGCCACCCCGTCGGTGATGGGCGGGAGCGTGTGGCGCCGCAGGGGCGCCACCACGTAGTCGTCGGCGAGCAACTGGTCGGCGGTCTCGTCCTTCGCCACCTGGGCGTTGGGGTTGCCGAGGGCGTCGCGCCGGCTGCGGGCGGCCACGGCGGCGAAGTCCTTCTCCGTGGCTGCGCCGGCGTCGATGAGCGCCCGGGCCTGCAGGGCGGCCAGTGCGACCGGGTCGGGCCACATCGGCGCCATGTAATAGGGGTCGAGCTGGAGTGCGAGGATCCGGTCGAGCTCGGTCGGCGAGGAGCGGCCGAAGCTGTAGACGAGGGCGGTGTCCACCTCGCCCTCCTGGAGCAGGGTCCACGCCTCGTAGAGCGCCCAGGCGCCGTCCATCTCCACGTGGCTCTCGCGCATGGGGGGCCACACCCCGACGGCGTCGAGGGCCATGACGAAGCTGAAGGGCGCCCCCACGAGGTAGTCGGTGCTCCCCGAGCACACGAAGCCGATGTCGCTCTTGGTGATGCCGACGTTGGCGAACACCTCGGTCACCACCGGCATGAGCATCTCGACCTCGTTGCGGTGGTCCTCGCGCCGCACCGACTTCGACTGCGCGAACGACACCACCCCGACGGGGCGCACGGGCCGGCGGGGGGACGCAGCCGCGCTCACAGGTACTCCTTGAACGACTCGTAGTCGGCGTCGGGCTCGCCGCTCGGCCGGAAGTACTTCACCGACGCCGACGTGAGGCCGAGCTCGGACTCGTCGACCCACACCGCCTCGACCCGCAGGCCCATCCGCACCTGGTCGGGGGGGATCTCCTGGATCAGCCCCATGAAGGCGATGTTGGCCCCGTCGAGGAGGACCTGTGCGCAGATGTAGGGGATCTCGATGGACTGGCCCTGGAACGGGACGTTGACGACGCAGTACGTGGTGACGGTCCCGGTGTTGCCCAGCTCCACCTGGTCGGTGGTGGCGACACCGTCGGTGGGGCACGACCCGCGCGGCGGCACGTAGACCTGCCGGCACCTGGGGCAGCGCTGGCCGAGGAACTTCCCCTGCGCCATGCCGTGCAGGTAGCGGGACTGGGCCAGCCCGGCGGTGTACTGGTAGTCGATGCGGATCGGGGTCGACAACGTGGTGACCGGGGCCGCGCCGGGCCCGCCGGCGTCGGTGGGAGAGGAAGCGTCGCTCACGGGTTGCCCCCCTCCGGCACGAAGCACTCGATGTCGGCCAGCTGTCCCAGGCGCTCGGCCGCGGGGCGCAGCTTGGCCGTCACGCGCATGCCGCTCGCCATGGCGTCGGGCGAGCCCGCGTCCACGACGTGGAGCATGGCGGTGTCGGCCCCGTCGAGCAGGACGAGCGCCCAGGCGAAGGGGCGGCCGAGGGGCTGGCCCTTCTTCGGGGCCGCCGCCCACGACCACGTGGTCACCACTCCCCCCGGGCCCACCTCCACCAGCTCGCCCACGTCCTCACCGGTGATCGGGTCGTACTCGGTGGGGGGGACGACCACGGTCGGCGACCCGTCGGCGGCGGACGAGCGCGCCCCGAGGATGCGCCCGTCGTCGCGCAGGGCGGTCAGGAAGGCCCCGATCACCGGCCCGACCGAGCGGACGTAGGGGTACTCGAGCACATGGGGCGCCCGCAGGACCTCGCTGTCAGCCATCGCACCCTCCCCTCGGTCCGGCCCGACGGCGCAAACTAGAACACATTGCAGTTTCGTGCCAGCCCGGGACGCGGCTCTCCCGCCGGTGGCGGTCGGCCGGCGGCGGTCGGCGAGCGGGTGTCAGAAGGTGAGGATCTGGCGGATGATCTCGCCCTTCTTCATGGCGTCGAAGGCCTCCTGGGCCTTGGAGACGTCCATGCGCGCCGAGATCATGCCGTCGAGGTCGAGGCGGCCCGCCTTCCACAGCCGGATCAGGCGGTCGAACTCGCTGCGCACGTCGGCGGACCCGTAGTACGAGCCCAGCAGCTTCTTCTCCATGAAGAACAGCTCGAAGCAGTTGAACTCGACCATCTTCTCGGCGCTGCCGGCGCCGACGATGACGGCGGTGCCGCCACGGCGCACGGCGTCGTAGGCGGCCCTGATGGTCTGGGGGAGCCCGATGCACTCGAAGGCGTAGTCGAACCCCTCGCCCGCGTTGATCTCCATGTTGGCGGCGTCGACGTCGTCGGGCTTGACCCCGCGGGTGGCCCCGAAGCGCTGGGCGTCCTCGAGCTTGGAGTCGACCATGTCCACGGCCACGATCTCGGCGGCGCCGGCGATGCGCGCCCCCTGGATGGCGGCGATGCCCACGCCGCCGGCGCCGAAGACGACGACGCTCGAGCCCGGCTTCACCTTGGCGGTGTTCAGCGCCGCCCCGACACCGGTGGTGACGCCGCAGCCGATGAGGGCGCCGATCTCGTAGGGGACGTCGTCGGGGATCTTCACGACGCCCTGCTGGGGGAGCACCATCTCCTCGGCGAAGGTGCCCGTGCCGGCGAAGCCGAAGATGGGCTGGCCACCGCGGGAGAACTTGGCGGCCCCGGCGATGTTGAAGAAGATCTGCACGCACAGGTTGGCCTCGCCCCGCAGGCACGCCCGGCAGGTGCCGCACGGTGGCGTCCAGGCCACGATGACATGGTCGCCCACCGCCACCTGGGTGACGCCCTCGCCCACCTCGATGATCTCACCGGCGCCCTCGTGGCCGAGGACGGCCGGGGCGGGCTGCGGCAGCGTGCCGTTCATGGCCGACAGGTCGGAGTGGCACACACCGGCGGCGTGGATCTTCAGGCGGACCTCGCCGGGCCCGGGGTCGGCGACCTCGACGTCGTCGTAGATCTCGACGAGCTCCTTGCCGACCTCGTTGAAAATCGCTGCGCGCATGCGAGCTCCCTCCCCTGGGTGTCGACCGTGCCTCCCTGGCGTCGACCTGTCTGCGCATTCGACCATGCGCCGATGGAGGCCGCAACACCGGGCCCGATCGCGGTCAGGGGGCGTCCCCGTTGCCGGCGACGCCGAGGCCCTCGGGGAGCAGGAGGTGCACGGCCACGGCCAGCTCGTCGCGGACGCGGTTCATGTCGCTCCAGCCGTTCACCCAGCCGACCAGCGAGGAGTACCAGACATGGCCGATGATGCGCGTGCGCTCGGCGTGGTCGGGGGGCCGGGGCTCGCCGATGGCCCGGATGATGATGCCGTCCATGAGCGCCCCCATGTGCTGCTGGCACTCGATGGCGCCCGGGTCGGGCGAGGCCAGCGAGGCGAACACCGCCGCCACCAGGCGCGGCTGGCGCCCCATGGCCCGCAGGGCCCGCTCGAGCACGTCGACGACGCGCTCGGAGGCCGTCACCCCCCGGGGCGGGGCCTGGGCGAGGCGGGCGTCGAGCTGCTCCACCCAGAAGACCAGCGCCGCCGCCAGCAGGTGGTCCTTGGAGGCGAAGTACCGGTACACCGTGCCCATGGCCACGTGGGCCCGGGCGGCCACGTCGCGCATCTGGACGGCCTCATAGCCGCCTTCGAGGCCGAGTTCCATGGCGGCGTCCACCACACGCTGGCGCCGCGCTTCCTGAGCACGGGTCAGGGATCGGGGGAGCACCCTCTCCTGCACGGGTGGTCACCCTACTCCCCGCCCTGCCTGGAACGGAACCCGTTCTACCCCCGGCCGAGGGGCGCCCCGCGGGCCCGAATCTGACATGGCGTCAGCAACCGGGGGTAGCCTGGGGCCAGCATGGTCCCGGACTCGGGCGACGCCGCCCTGGAGATGATCCTCGACCCCACGGGGGAGCCCGAGACGCTCGCCGCCACCGACGGCCGGGTGCCCGGACGGCGGGGGCGGGCCACCCGCTTGCGCCTGCTGGAGTGCACGGCGGAGCTCCTCGCCACCACGCCCTGGCGCTCGATCAAGGTCATCGACATCGCCCGCCAGGCGGGCACCTCGCCCGCCACCTTCTACCAGTACTTCGAGAACGTGGAGCAGGCCATCCTCGTGATGGCCGAGGAGCTCATGGAGGGCGCGGGCACGCTGGCCGAACTGGTGGACGGCGACTGGTCCGAGCCCACCAGCTGGGAGACGGCCCGCCGGGTGGTCGAGGGCTTCATGTCGTACTGGGAGTCCAACCGGGCGGTCTTCCGCGTGGTGGAGCTGGCCACCGAGGAGGGGGACCTGCGGTTCCAGGGGTTGCGGGTGCGCGCCCTCAACGCCGTGACGGTCACCCTGGCCCGCGTCATCGCGTCGGGGGGCGCGGGACGCAGCCCGGCGGGTGCCGACGCCATGGCGGTGGCGGCCACCCTCATCTCGATGCTCGCCCACGTGGCGGCCCATCGCTACGGGTTCGAGTTCTGGGGCATCCGCACCACGGCCATGGTGGACACCCAGGCCCGGGTGCTGCACTGGGCGGTGACCGGCCGGCCCTCGCCCGAGGGGATCGACAGCGGCGGCGTGCCCGCCCCGCGCACCGGCGCGGTGGTGGGGGGCGGCGCGGCGCAGAGCCGCACCGCCCAGGCCCGCAACCGGCCCGAACCGCAGCCCCGCCGTCCTGGCGCACTCTGATCGCGCCGGGACGCACGCGGCGGCCGGGCGCTACTTGACGGCGACCGGGTTCAGCGGCGAGCCGAGGCCGTTCGTGAACGGCAGGGGCGTGGCGTCGAGGAGGAAGGTGTAGGCCCCGTCCGCCGCGCAGTCGGCGGCGAGCCCGTCGAGGACCCAGTTCTGGCCCTGCGTCATGCCCATCTCGACGAGGTGGAGGAGGTGCACCGGCAGGTACAGCTCGGCGTCCTCGCACGGGATGACCTCCAGGGCCATGGTGTCGGTGGCGACGGCGGCGACGTCACGGGCGTGGAACCACTCGGCGGTGCCGATCGACAGCCCCGAGGACAGCCCCATGTACTGGAGCACGTCGTCGAACCGCAGCATGTTGGGGAGCGGCACGGTGGCGCCGCCCGCCGGGAACCGCTGCGACATGCGGAGGCGCGCCATCTGGCCGGTGCGCACCAGCACCACGTCGCCGGCCTCCACCTCGACCCCGGCCAGCCCGCAGGCGGCGTCGAGGTCGGCGGGCGAGATGGCGTAGCCGCCCTCGAGGACGTCCACCTCCTTCGCCCGGGCGACGTCGAGGAGCACGCCCCGGCTGACGAGCGAGTCGACCAGGTGGATCCCCAGGCGGCTCGCCCCCGCCGAGGTCACCGTCGACGCCGCGTACCCGTTGTAGAGCCGGCCGCGGTAGCTCACGTGGGCCAGGCCGTCCCAGTGCGTGGCGCCCTGGAGCGCCATGACCACCATGTCCTCGTTGGCGCAGATCCACTCGGGGTCGTCCGACAGCGGCACGTTCACGTACGACATCGTCCGCAGCGGGTTGAACCGGCCCGGGACGATGCCCTTCTGGATCCCCTCGGCCTCCGACAACGCCAGACCCAGCG
This sequence comes from Acidimicrobiales bacterium, assembly GCA_035531755.1. Classification (NCBI taxonomy): domain Bacteria; kingdom Bacillati; phylum Actinomycetota; class Acidimicrobiia; order Acidimicrobiales; species Acidimicrobiales bacterium. Next base: position 10,681 of record DATKSK010000004.1, read on the forward strand.
GGATGGCCTTGCCCACGCGCACACAAGCGGCCGCCCGGCGGCGGACCTCCTCGGTGACGAAGTTGAGCGTGCCCAGCTGGTCGTCGTCTCCCCAGCGGCCCCAGTTGTTGACCCGGGCCGCGATCGCCGTGAACCGTTCGGAGGCTGCCCCCATAGCCGCCGCAGGCTAGCGGTGGCGGTGGGCGGGCGCGGCGGTGCGGGCCGACCGCAGAACGCCGCAGCGCAGAAAATGGCTGGTCGGCGTGCCCCGTCGGTCGTAGACTGCGGTCCTCAGACACTCAAGGAGGACGGGCCCATGCGCATTGCGACCCTCCTTACCGGCAAGGGTTCGACCGTCGCCACGATCACCGGCGACGCAACCGTGGCCGCAGCCGTGGCCGAGCTCCGGGCGCACGGCATCGGTGCCCTGGTCGTATCGGCCGACGGCGAGCACATCGACGGCATCGTCTCCGAGCGTGACATCGTGCGCGCCCTGTTCGACCGGCACCAGGCGCTCCTCGACGAGCCCGTGCGGTCGATCATGACGTCCGCCGTGTTCACGTGCTCACCCGAGGACGACACCGAGGCGCTGATGACGGCGATGACCGAACGCCGGATCCGGCACGTCCCGGTGGTCGAGGACGGGATCCTGCGCGGGATCGTGAGCATCGGCGACGTGGTCAAGAACCGGATCACCGAGCTCGAGAAGGACCGCAAGGAGCTCGTCGAGTACATCAACGCGCGCTAGG
>DATKSK010000005.1 GCA_035531755.1 Acidimicrobiales bacterium
GCGCCGCGGACGTGGCGCTCGCCGAGCAGCTCCCGCTCGTCATCGTCCTGTCGTCGTCGGGGTCCGAGGTGGCCGAGGGAGTGCACGCCCTGCACGGCTGGGGCCACGCCGCCGCCGCCGTCGCCCGGTGTTCGGGAGTGGTGCCGGTGCTCGCCGCGGTGACCGGGCCGGCGTTGTCCGGGCCGGCGCTGCTGTTGGGGCTCGCCGATGTGTGTGTCATGACCCCCGACGCCTTCGCCTTCGTGTCGGGCCCCGACGCCGTGGAGGGGTTCACGGGCGTGCGGATCGGGCTGCACGAGCTCGGCGGCTCCACGATGCACGCCACCGCCAGCGGGCTGTGCACGCTCCTGGCTCCCGACGCCGACGCCATAGACGGCCTCCTCGAGGCGGTCCTGGCGTACCTCCCCGACAACAGCGGAGCCACGGCGGCCCCCATTGGCAGCGACGACCCCGACGAGCGCCCGACACCCGAGCTGCGCGACCTCGTGCCCGTCGAGGCTTCTGCCTCCTACGACGTGCGCGACGTCGTGCGCACCTTCGCCGACGACGGTGAGCTGCTCGAGCTGCGCCCGGGATGGGCCGCCCAGCTCGTTACCGGCCTGGCGAGCATCGGGGAGACCCCGGTCGGGGTGGTCGCCAACCAGCCCCGCGTCCTGGCGGGCACCCTCGACATCGCCGCCTCGCAGAAAGGGGCGCGCTTCGTCCGCTTCTGTGACGCCTTCAACCTCCCGATCGTCACCCTCGTCGACACCCCGGGGTTCCTGCCGGGCAAGGACCTCGAATGGCGGGGCATGATCCGCCACGGCGCCGAACTGGCTTTCGCCTACGCCGAGGCGAGCGTGCCGCGCGTGTGCGTCGTGGTGCGCAAGGCCTATGGCGGGGCCTACATCGTCATGGACTCCAAGGGCATCGGCAACGACGTGTGCCTGGCGTGGCCCTCGGCCGAGATCGCCGTGATGGGAGCCACCGGGGCCGTGCAGATCCTCCACCGCCGCGCCGACGAGGGTGAGCGCCGAGCGCGGGAGGAGCAGTACAAGGCCGAGCTCCTCACCCCGTGGGTGGCGGCGGAGCGGGGCTTCGTGGACGAGGTCATCGACCCCGCGGAGACCCGACGGGCCCTGCACCGGGCCCTGTCGGTGCTCGTGTCCCGGCGCGAGGCCATCCCCGGCCGAAAGCACGACACCGGGCCCATGTGAGGCCGGCGCCCGCTGGCCGGGGCGGCCTTTTCCCTCTGCTTTCTCTTGGATTTCTCTGGGGCCGTTTTGGGGCCGAGTTGATGGCCGGTTGGGCGCAGCGTTAGAACCGACGCGGAGAGTGGTGAGCACGGTCGGGCCTGGGGCCCGGTCCGCATCGCAGTGGGCGGGGCGGTGCCCGGATCCCGGGCCCCGGGGGAAACAGGAGCAGGTCCATGAGCGATCGCCAGCACCGCGACACCAGTCGCAGCCCATCGGCGGAGGCGGTCGCCGCCCTGCGCACGATCGGGCAGTCCGGGGTCATGGGGATGTCCGGCGCGGATGTCGGCTCCACACGCGAGCGAGTGCGCCAGGGGCGGCTGCGCCGACTGGCGCTGGTGCTGACGCCGATCGCGGCCTGGTTCGGCTACCGGGCCCTCGTCCTGCACCGCGGCGCGCTGGGCTTCCCGCACATCCCGTCGTCGATGGTCCCCTACCTGCCGGGGCTCCTGCTCATCCTCATCTTGGGGACGGTGATCGTCCTGCCCATGCTGGGCGCGGGACGCTCGCCGCACATCCTCTACCGCCCCAACGAGATCGAGACGCGCTTCACCGATGTGGTCGGCGCGCCGGTGGTCGTCGACGAAGTCATCAAGACGCTGAACCTCTTCCTCGCCCACAAGACCTTCGCCGAGCACATGGGCGGCTCGGCGCGCCGGGCCATCCTCTTCGAAGGCCCACCGGGCACGGGCAAGACCTACATGGCCAAGGCCATGGCGGCGGAGGCGGGCGTGCCCTTCCTGTTCGTGTCGTCCTCGGCGTTCCAGTCGATGTTCTACGGACAGACCAACCGCAAGATCCGCTCCTACTTCAAGGCGCTGCGCACCTATGCACGGCGCGAGGGCGGTGCCATCGGCTTCATCGAGGAGATCGACGCCATCGGCGGCGCCCGGGGCGGCATGGGATCATCGGGCCGCCACCACGACGGCGTCGCCGGGGTCGTGAACGAGCTGCTGATCCAGCTGCAGTCCTTCGACCAGCCCCCCGCGTCCATTCGGCTGCGCGGGTGGTTCGTCGACATCGTCAACGCCTGGCTTCCGCACAACCGGCAGATGGACAAGCCCCAGGCGGCGTCGGCCAACATCCTCGTCATCGGGGCCACCAACCGCGCCGCCGACCTGGACCCGGCACTGGTGCGCCCCGGGCGCTTCGACCGCTCGATCTACTTCGACCTGCCCTCGAGGTCGGGACGGCGCGAGATCATCGACTACTACCTCGACAAGAAGGCGCACGAGACGGAGCTCGACGACCCGTCGCGCCGCGACGCCCTGGCCGCCATGACCTTCGGCTACTCCCCGGTCATGCTCGAGCACCTGCTCGACGAGGCACTGGTGTGGGCGCTGCGCCGGGACGCCACGCAGCTGTCGTGGGGCGACCTCCAGCAGGCCAAGATGACCGAGGAGATCGGCCTGGCCCAGCCGGTGGAGTACGCCGAGGCCGAGCGCCGCACCATCGCCACCCACGAGGCCGGGCACGCCACCGTCGCCTGGCTGGTGGGCAAGGGCCGCAAGCTCGAGGTCCTCTCCATCGTCAAGCGCAAGGACGCCCTGGGGCTGCTGGCGCACTCCGCCGAGGAGGAGCGCTTCACCACCACGCGTTCGGAGATCGAGGCCCTCGTCCAGATCGCCTTCGGTGGCATGGTGGCCGAGGAGCTGTTCTTCGGCGAGACCAGCTCCGGCGTGGCCTCGGATCTCCAGGCGGCCACGGTGGCCGCCTGCCAGATGGTGGGTGCGCTGGGCATGGGCAGCACGCTCATCTCCAGCGCGGCGCTCGACATGCCCGGCAACATCGTGGCCAAGGTGACGAGCGTCGACACCGGGCGCGAGGAGGTCGACGGGCTGCTGCAGGACGCCAAGGCGGCCGTGCGCGCCATGCTCGAGGCCAACCGCGCCGTCATCGAGGCGCTGCGCGACGCGCTGCTCGAGCGCGACGAGCTCGTCGGCGGCGAGATCCTCGACGTCATCTCGACGGCGCAGCCCGCCGCCCTCGACCTGTCGAACTGAGGGTGCGCCCGGCGCCCGGGCGCTCGAGGACCGGGCACGTCGGAGGGCGCGGCGCCGGCGCGGGCGGCGGAGGCCGGGACGCGACCGTGGCCCCCGCCTCAGCGGGGGCCACGGTCACTTCACGTTGCGCCGGAGGCGAGTCCGGCGAGCTCCGTCAGCTCAGGATCAGCTGATGGGGGCGTTGGCGAAGCTGGTTCCCCAGTTCCACTTCGTGGACGTGGTGGCGACGGGGACCGTGGCGTTGCACGTCCCACCGTCGTTGGTCACCTTGGCGTAGAACACGCCCGCCTGCGGAGCCTGGCTGAGCGGCGCAGACTGCCACTGACCGGCCGCACCGGAAGCAGTGGCCGCCGCGAAGTCCGTGTTGCCGACGTCGGTGAACGCAACCACCGGCGTCGTCTCGAGGTCAGCCGCGTACCAGCAGGTGTTCTGGTTCTTGCTCTGGGTGGCGATGATGACGCCGTCACCCATGCCCGGGCTCGACACGTCGACGGGGACGATGCTGATGTTGTTGCCGGCCGTCACGTTGGCACCGGTGGTCCACGTGAACTCGGGCGCCGACGACTGGATGCTGTTGGCTCCAGTCAGGGCGAGCGGCGTCACACCGCTTGCACAGTTGGCCTCGCAGTAGGTCTGGCCGTTCTGGTACAGCGCCTTCAGCTCGGTCAGGGCGTTGGTCAGGTTCGACTGCGCTGCCCGGTCGTTGGCCGATCCGGTCACGCCGAGGAACGTGGGAATGGCGATGGCGAGCAGGATGGCGATGATGAGCAGGACCACCATCAGTTCGATCAGGGTGAAACCGGACTCAGAAGCCGTCTCTCCCTCGATCTCTCGCATGCGGGTCTCGCGCACGCGCGCGAGCGTGGACTTGAACATGGACTGCCTCCTTGATGTGCAATGGATATCGGAACAACTATCGGCAGCGGGTCGGGGAAGCTTTAGGCCTGCGGGCAAGCTTTTGGGCCGTCCGGAGACCTTCGGGCCCTCGAACCCGGGGACCCCGTCGACCGGTCAGGCGCTTGCCGCCGATCGGGCCCGCTCTTCTCAGGGCGCCGACGTCGTCGAAGCGTCGGCGCACACGTTCGTCTGTCCCGTGCTGTAGTAGATGTTGCCGACGAGAGACAACGTGTACCCGGCGGTGCTGGGATTTACGGCACTTCCGCCGACGGCGACAGGCCCCCCGGTGACCGTGATGGAGGTCACGGTGAACAGCCGCGGGAAGCCGTCGAGGCCCTTCAAGAAGGACGACATCTGCCCGTAGGTGCCGGTCAATGACAGGTTCACCGCGACGATCTTGACGGCGCTGGCGGCGCCCGGCGCCTGGGTGACGCTGATGCTGGGTGTCGTCGGGTCGCCTGCCGCCACCGCAAGCGCGGTGACCTGGTGGAAGAAGTCGTCCACCGTGGGCGTGCCGGGAACCTGGGTCAGGTCCTTCGTCAACTCGGCGCAGTTCGTGGCCAGATGGGCCTTGTCGTGCTTGAGCGTCGCCAGCTCCGTCCGGAGGTGGCTCTCCTGGGACTGCAGCTGGGTCTGCTGAGCCTTGAGGCTCGAGAGCTTGCTGCCCTCCGGGGATATCCACGCCGCGACGACGATGATGGCGACGACGAGTGCGCCGAGCGCGGTGAAGAGCGGAATGCGGTATCGAGTCAGCTTTTCCATCACGATCCTGCGTTCTTTGTGAGGTTTGCGTCAGCAGTGAGCCACAGCGTCGACTGGAAGGTCACCGAGGTGTTCCCGCCTGTGGGTGCGTTGGCCACGGAGGCCACACCAGGCGGCGTGAACATCGACGACGCGGTCAACCCGTCGATCCACTGCGCCACCGGGTCGAAGTGCGCGGTGGTCGGGAACGTGCCTCCGACTCCCAGGGCAAGCGAACCGATCGCTCCCGGCGGCGCCGTGGTCGTTCCGACGGACGCCGTCGTGGAGGCGGGTGCCGCAGGTGCGGTCCCGCCTGCGGTCCCGGCTGCGGTGCTGGTGCCGGTCAGCGAATTGATGGCGAGCCCCGCCGGGATCCGCTGCCCGAGCTGGCTTACCACGGCCGACCAGTCGACCGCGGTCGCCGACAGACTCGCCACCTGGGTCTGCGCCGTGCGGAGCTCGTTGGTGATGGCGACGACCTTGTCGAACGTGGGGATCTGGCTGTTCAGCTGGGCGACATTGGTCTTCAGGCCGTTGACGCCGTTCTCGGCGCTGCTGACCTGCATGAACCGGAAGGCGCTGAACCCGACCAGAACGAGGGCCAGGGCGCCGGCTGCGGCGAACGTCTTGCGGGCGACCTGGCGCTCGAAGGCCTTCTGCGTCACCTCCGGGGGAACGAGGTTGAACTTCCGGACGGACGCGTTCGGCTCGGGCAGCGCCAGGCCGATCGGGGTGGCCAGCACCGGGTCGATGCTGGCAGCCTGCTCGGGGTCGAGGTCGATCCTCGTGAGGTCGAGCCGCGCCAACGGCGAGACGTGCTCGACCGGGATGCGCACCTGGGCGCGCAATTCCTTGACCAGGCCGCGCAGGCGGGCGCCGCCGCCGGTCAGGAGGACCCGGGCGATGGGGACGCGTCCGGGGAGCGTGGCGAAGTACTGCACCGAGTTGCGGATCTCCCCGACCAGCTCGGCGATGCTGGCCTGCACGGCCTGCTCGGCCGACTGCACCTGGGGGGAGGCCTCGCCGAGACGGCGCTTCAGGCTCTCGGCGTCGACCATGGGCAGGTCGAGGGCGGAGGCGACGGCGGCGGTGGCGGCGTTGCCGCCGGTGCCGATGGTCCGGACGAATTGGGGCCGCCCGTGCTGGTGGACGACGACGACGGTCAGGCCGGCGCCGATGGAGACGATGGCCTCGGGTCGCTCGGCTGCCACGGACGGGTCTCCAAGCGCCCGTACCAGCGCCGACGACACCAGGTCCACGCCTTCGACGATCAGCCCGGCTTTGTCGACGGCGCCGACGACCCCGTCGACGAGATCACGGTGTGCGGCGGCGACGAGCACCCGGCGGGTCCTCGTGCCGTCGGGTGCGGTCTGGTCGGCGAGCACCTGGGCCGAAAGGATGGTCTTGTCCGGCGGGAAGGGGATGACCTCTTCCGACTGGAAGCGCACCGCACTGTCGACGTCCTCGTCGGGTACCCACGGCAGGTCGAGCTCACGGGTGATGGCGCGCAGTCCCGCGATCCCCACCACGACGGACTTCGACTGGAACTTGCCGTTCTGCCAGAGCCGCGTGATGGCATCCGCTACGGCCGACGGGTCCTGCACCTCGCCGTCCACGATGGCGCCGGAGGGGAGGCCGACCTGCCCGAACGCTACGAGCACCGGGGCACCCGACCCGAGGTCGAGCTCGGCGGCACGAACGGCGCTGGTACCGATATCGAGTCCGACTACCTGTGCCATGGAACCGATCTCCTGGTCATCGCGTAGCTCCCACTAAGGCGCCGGCAGGGCCACCGAGGGCCGTCCCTCCTGCCGCGTTCGTATCTATCGGCACCTCGGTTGGGACTCTTGACGATCTCGACGGGAAGCCCGAAACAAGGAGAACGACCAGGCCGAGAGCCATGGTGGCCCACCACTCCCACTCGCCCAGCCGGAATTCGCCACACACCGTGACCGCCACGGCGGATGCCACACCCAAGGCCACTCTCCGTCCCGAAGAGGACGCCACCACGACGAGCCCGACGGCGAGAACCGGCCAGAGGTAGAAGGCCACCATCACGGATTCCGTGAAGCAGCGCAATGACAGGGCCGCGGCGACCGCCCACACCATGAGGTCCGGCCGGTCTCGCCAGCGGCGCGCCCACCAACCGAGCGCGCAGGCGGCGAGCACGGCGGCGAGCCTGCCGGGCCCTGCCGCCACCGCCACATCCTTCCCGGCGCCCCCGAGCCGCGGCGCCAGGGCCGTCCACGGCGTCGCATGGTCGAGAACCGGGAAGTTCGGCTGGTCGACCAGCGCGTGCACCGTCGTGTGGAACTGGGCGAGCACCGGCGTGACGAGCAAGAGGGCGGCGGGGAGGCCGGAGCGGACGACGAGGCCGAGCACTCGAGATCTCCCCGACATGGCCAGCAGCACCGGCAGCATGAGCACGACCAGTGGCTGGGTCGCCAACGCCGCACCGAACAGCCATCCGGCTCCCGTCCAGCGACCGTCCAGCGCGAACACCAGGGCATAGACGGCGAGACCCACTGCCAGCGCGTCCTCTGGGTGGCCCCACATCACGAGCACCGGCCACAGCACGACGCCCTCGACCACGCAGAGGAACGATCGCCGACCTCGAGAGAGCCACATACGCTCCGCCAGGGCGTCGCAGGCGAAGAGCGCCACGCATCCGATGATGATCTCGTACGGCCCCAGCAAGAGCCAGGACGTCGGATGGGGGACGCGATTCGGAAATCCCTCACTCATGCCCAGGTGTCCGGTGAGGCTGGCGAGCGGCGTCAGCAACAACAGAACGCCCGGGAACGTCACGAGCCCGGTGCCCGCTGCATAGACACTCCCGAACGCGCCCCAGGCGATGAAGTGCGCGGAGCGGTATGCGCCCCAGATGTCGCCAGGGTACGTCCACGAATTGCGATGGCCGACCACCGGGCCCCACAGCAGGCAATACGCGAGCGCGGTCACGAGGATACCGACGGTCACGGCGATGGGCCAGGCGCGACGCCGCGCGCGATTCATCGGAGGCTTGTTGCGCAGGACGCGCCGAGGCGTCGTTCCACGAGGTCGAGCCCCTACTCAGCTCTGTGGGATGTGCTTGATGTACGTGAACATGGGCAGGTACATGCTCACCACCATGATGCCCACACCTGCCCCCATGACGACCGTGAGCAGGGGCTCGAGCATGGACGTCAGGTTGTTGACCGTCGTCTCGATCTCGCCGTCGTAGAACTGCCCCACCTTGTGCAGCATGGCGTCGAGGGCACCCGTCTGCTCGCCCACCTCCACCATCTGCGTTACGAGCGTCGGGATGACCTCCTCGTGCTCGTGCAGCGTGTCGGCCAGGGCCCGGCCTTCGCGTACCCCTGCCTTGGCGCTGAGGAGCACGTTGCCGACGACCCGGTTGCCCGCAGTCTCCGACACGATGTCGAGTGACTCCAGGATCGGCACCCCCGCTTCGATGAGCGAGGCGAACGTGTGCGCGAAGCGCGCCAGCGCCACCTTGTGGAAGAGCGGCCCGAAGATCGGTGGCTTGAGCTTGAACGCATCGAACTTCAAGCGGCCCTTCTCGGTCTTGATCCACCGACGGAACAGCACGACGCCCGTGACGATGACCGCCAGAACGAGGATCGACCAGGCGCTCAGGATGATCTTGGAGATCCCGATGACGATGAGCGTCGGTACGGGCAGCTTGGCGTTCAGCGACGCGAACAGCTTCTGGAACACGGGGACGATGAAGATGAGCAGGGCCAGGAAGATGAGCGTCATGACGGACAGGACCACGATCGGGTACGTCATCGCCGACTTGATCGTGCGGCGCAGCACGGCCTGCTTCTCCATGGTGCCCGCCAGCTCCAGCAGGACGGAGTCGAGGTGGCCGCCGGCCTCCCCGGCCTGCACCATGGTGATGAACAGCGTGTTGAAGATCTTGGGGTGCTTGGCGCACGCCGCCGACAGCGACGAGCCGCGCTCGACGTCGAGGCGCACCTCACCGAGGACGCGTCCGAGCTCCTTGTTGTCGATCTGCGTGGCAAGGATCGACAGGGCCCGCACGACCGACAGCCCCGAGTCGATCATGGTGGCCAGCTGACGGGTGGCCACGGCGATCTCCGTCAGCTTCACCCGGTTGGTGAAGCCGGGGATGGTGATCTCCCGGTTGACCTTGGTCCGTGACTTCGGCGTGACGGCGATGGGCAGGTAGCCCATCTCGCGCAGCTTGCCGACGACCAGCGACAGGCTGTCGCCTTCGAGCTGGCCCTCCACCAGGTTGCCGGTGCGGTCGCGGACCTTGTAATCGAATGTCAGTGCCATGGCAGGCTCCTACGAGCTCAGGTGGTTGCGGAGGTCTTCCTCGTTGCGGCACCGGTCGAAGGCGACGGCCTCGGTGATCCGCCCCTCCCGCACGAGTTTCGCCAGACCCTGGTCCATGGTCTGCATGCCGTACTGACCACCGGTCTGCATCAGCGAGTAGATCTGGTGCGTCTTGGCGCTCCGCACGAGGTTCCGGATGGCGGCGGTACACATCATCACCTCGCAGCAGGCCAGGCGGCCCGTGCCGTCGGCGTTCAGGAGCAGCTGCTGGGTGACCACGCCCTCCAGGGAGCCGGCGAGCATGGTGCGCACCTGCTCCTGCTGGTTGGTGGGGAACACGTCGATGATGCGGTCGATGGTCTGCGGGGCGTCCTGGGTGTGCAGGGTGCCGAACACCAGGTGGCCGGTCTCCGCCGCGGTGAGCGCCATCGAGATGGTCTCGAGGTCGCGCATTTCACCGACGAGGATGACGTCGGGGTCCTCACGCAGCACGCGCCGCAGGGCCTCGGAGAACGACAGGGTGTCCTGGCCCACCTCGCGCTGGTTCACCAACGCCCGCTTGTGGGTGTGGAGGAACTCGATGGGGTCTTCGACCGTGATGATGTGCAGCGGCTTGGTCTTGTTGATGATGTCCACCAGCGACGCCAGCGTGGTCGACTTGCCCGACCCCGTGGGCCCCGTCACCAGGACGAGCCCGCGGCGCATCTCGGTGAAGACCCGGACCGACTCGGGGATCCCGAGCACCTCGAAAGCGGGGATCTCGTGCGGGATGGCGCGCAGGACGGCGGCCACGGTGCCGCGCTGCTGGAAGACGTTCAACCGGAACCGGCCCACGTCGGCGATGGAGTGTGAGGTGTCGAGCTCCTTCTCGGCCTCGAATCGCTCCCGCAGCGTCTGGGGCAGGATGCCGAACACCATGTCGCGGATGGACTCGTTGTCGAGCACCGGGCATCCCTCGATGGGCCGGACGGCGCCGTGCAACCGGATACAGGCCGGCAGGCCGGTCGTGATGTGGAGGTCCGACGCGCCCACGCTGACGGCGTAGCGCAGCAGGTCGTCGAGGTGCAGCGGCATATCGTCCTCGGTGCGCGCCACGGCCGGGAGGCGGTCGCCGCCGTGGCTGCCGTTGCCCGACGCCGAATGACCGTTGGCCGAGCCGTTGGCCGATCCGTTGGCCGATCCGTTGGCCGAGCCGTTGGCCAGGGGCGGTCCGGCCGGGGCGACCGGCTCGACCGAGGCGAGGAGATGCTCGATGGCGATCGGGTTGCCGAGCACGGGGACGACCTCGTGGCCGACGAGCACCGACAGCGCCCGGACGTCGCCCTCGTCGGGGGGGTCGCCGAACGCCATGGTGAGCTGGTCGCCGTCGAATCGGTACCCCACGGCGCCGTACTCGCGCGCCACGGCCACGGGCGTGGCCGCCAGGGCGGCGTCGCTGGGGCGGTCGGTGTGCAGGTCGACGACGGGCAGCCTGGCCAGCTGCGACAGCAGCCCCAGCACGACCTCCTGGGACGTCACGTCACGGGAGATGAGAAGCGCCGCGAAGGACTCGTTGGCGCTGCAGGCCTGGTCGAGGGCAGCGGTGACGACCGCCTCGTCGGCGTAGCCGTCGGAGACGATCGAGTGGGCCAGGCGTCGGGCCCACTCGACCCGGGTGGTGGCGGACGGGCTCATGCGACGACCCGGAGGACTTCCTCGAGGGTTGTCTCACCCTCGAGTGCCTTGCGGAGGCCGCTCTGCCGGAGCGTCACCATGCCCTGTTCGACTGCGAGCTTGTGGATGTCATCAGCCGTGCCTCCTTCGATGATCATGCGCTCGACGTCCTCGGTGACGACGAGCAGCTCGAGGAGCGCCTTGCGTCCCCGGTACCCCGTCTTGGAGCATGCCGAGCAGCCCACGGCTCGGTAGAGCAGGGGCTTGTCGTTGTCGGTGAAGACTTCCGCGGGCTTCCAGCCGGCGGCCACGATGTCGGCCTCGGTGGGCTCGTAGGTCTCCTTGCAGTGCACGCACAGCCGCCGTGACAGCCGCTGCGCCAGGGCGCCGCTGATGGCCGATGTCACGAGGTAGGGCTCCAGGCCCATCTCGACCAGCCGCATCGGGGTGCTGGCGGAGTCGTTGGTGTGGAGGGTGGCGAGCACCATGTGCCCGGTGAGGGCCGCCTCGACGGAGATCATGGCCGTCTCCCGGTCGCGGATCTCCCCCACCAGCACGATGTCGGGGTCGGACCGCAGGATCGACCGCAGTGCCGACGCGAAGGTCAGGCCGGCCTTGATGTTGAGCTGGACCTGGTTGATCCCCTTGATGCGAAGCTCGACGGGGTCTTCGACGGTGATGATGTTCTTGTCGGCGTCGTTGAGGGCGGCGAGCGTGGCGTACAGCGTCGTCGTCTTTCCCGAGCCGGTGGGGCCGGTCACGAAGATCGTCCCGTACGGCTTGGTGAAGAGCTTCCGGTAGATCTCCAGCAGGTCGCTGTCGAAGCCCAGGTCCTCGAAGCCGAGCACCACGTTGGACTTGTCGAGGACTCGCATGACGACCTTCTCGCCGTAGATCGTCGGGAGGGTGGCCATGCGGAGGTCGATCGGGCGGTTCCCCACGGTCAGCGAGATGCGGCCGTCCTGGGGAAGGCGGTGCTCGGCGATGTTCATGTCCGCCATGACCTTGAGGCGGGTCGTCACAGCCGCCGAGATGGCGCGCGGTGCCGTCGAGATGTCGTGGAGCACGCCGTCGATCCGGTAGCGGATCCGCAGGTTCTCCCCTGTCGGCTCGACGTGGATGTCCGACGCCCGCTCGTTGAGAGCCTGCAGGATGAGGAGGTTGACGTAGCGGACGATGGGGGCGTCGTCGACGACGGCTTGGAGGTTGCCGAGCTCCTCGTCGGCCATGTCCTCGAAGTCCGACGCCGCCGTGTTGGCGACCTCGGTGGCGTCGCCACCCTGGTGGTACGCCTTGTCGATGAACGCGTTGATCTGCGAGCGCGTCGCCACCACGGTGACGAAGTTGCGCCCGATGATCGTGCGCAGGTCGTCCATGGCGAACACGTCGGTGGGGTTGGAGGCGGCCACCACGACGACGCCGTCGCGCATGCCGATCACCAACACGTTGTGGTGCCGGGCCGTTGTCTCGGGCAGGTGGTAGGCGGCACCGAAGTCCACGCTCTGCACTTCGAGGTCGACGAACTCGAGGCCCATCTCCTGGGCCATGCCCCACATGAGGTCGGCCTCGGTGACCAGGCCGCGCATGGTCAGGATCCGGGCGATCGCCTGACCCGTCCGGTCGCGCTCCGCCAGGACCTCCTCCATGTCGTCGAGCGACACCCGGTCGCCCTCGACGAGCACACGGGCGAGCGGCGGGAAGCCACCCAGCCCGGCGGGGACGTCGTCGGTGTCCGTCGTCTCGGCGCTGTGCTCGAACTCGGCGACGACCTCCTCGACGAGGTCGGCGGCCCGGACGGTGTCGGCGACCTGCTCCGCCGTGGGGGCGCTCGGTTGCGCGGGCTCGCCCGGCTCCTCGATGTCGAGCGTCATGGCGGCGACGGGGGCGCCGTCGGCCGGCGGCATCGTCAGGCGGCTCTCCCCGAGCGACGAGTCGATCACCTCGAGCGCGGCGGCGAGGACGTCCTCGGCCCGCTCCTTCTTGCCGTCACCGCCCGTGGGGCGTGGCACCGACGGCGCCGCGGGCGCGTCGGCGGATGCGGGCGTCGGCGTCTCGGCCGTCTCGGCCGTCTTGGCCGGCGCTGCGGACGAGGGGGACGCTGTGGGCGCTTCAGGCCGCACAGCCGCCGCAGGGGCGTCCCCGGAGACCTGGGGCTTGGGGGACGTGGTCGGCGAGCCGGGGGCGGCCGGTGCGGCGGGGGCCGGCGCTGTGGTCGAGGAGGGAGCGGCGGCCGGCGGCGCGACCGAGGCGGAGGCGGGCATCGGCGGCATCGCCGGCGCGGGCGGTGGGAGCGGGGCCGACGGAGTCGGCGCAGGCGCTGGCGCGGCTGAGGCAGCCGGCTTGGGGGGCGCCTTGGGGGATGGCACCGCCGGCGGCGGTGGCGGGGTCGTTGGCCCGTACCCGTTGGAGGACCCGTTGGAGGACCCGTTGGAGGCTGTCGTGGCCGGTGGTCGGGAGGACGCCGCGGCCTTCTTCTTCCCCGAATCGGGGGGAGGCGCGCCGTAGATGCGCGACAGGCACGCGTCGATCTGGTCGTCGCTGGCCACGACCGCGACGAACTCGCGTCCGATGACCGCACGCAGGACGTCCATCGCCATCACGTCGGCCGGGTTCGACATGGCCACCACCGGGGCACCGAATTTGCGGCCGATGGGAACGACGTGGTGACGGCGCGCCACCGCGACCGGGATCACCGAGGACGCGCTGGCGTCCACGTTGAAGCGGTCGAGATCCACGAATTCGAGGTGATGTTCGTCCGCGAGCATCCGGACGGCATCCGCGTTGCTCATGACGAGATGCATCGGCACGTAGGAAGCCGGGATTGAACGCTCTCGGTCGCCGCCCGGCGCCCGCTCTGCGCGGGGAGGGCCGAGAAATCGGCCGTGCTAGCGTCATCGCCCTGTGGCGGAGCGGGTGCCTGGCGATCTTTTCCCTGGTCAGAGGCCCCGTTGCTGAGCCCGACCATGGAGATCGCCGTCGTGGGCGGCCGCCTCCCAGTGACCGCCGGCACGGCGGTGATCGGACTCCTGCTGGGATCGTTCCTGAATGTCGTCGTCTACCGGGTCCCCCGCGGCCTGTCCGTGGTCAGGCCCGGATCCTTCTGCCCGGCCTGCGGCACGCCCATCAGGGGCGTCGACAACGTGCCGGTGGTGTCGTGGGTGGTCCTGCGGGGCCGCTGCCGCCGGTGCGGCGAGCCCATCTCGGCCCGCTACCCCCTGGTCGAACTGCTCACGGGGGTGGTGTTCGGGATCCTGGCGTGGGCGCTGGGGCCGCACTGGGCGGTGCCCGGGATGTGCGCCCTGGCGGCCACGCTGTTGGCGCTCGCCGCCATCGAGGCCGACGGCATCCCGGGGCCCGCGGCGGTCTCGCTGATCGGCACGGGGCTCGGTGTGGCCCTGCTGGCGGCAGCCGCCACCGCGGACGGCCGGTGGTGGCACCTCGGGGGGGCGCTCATCGGGACGGCGCTGGCGGGAACGGTGCTCGCTTTCACCCGGCGGGCGGGTCGCGGCGCAGCCGGTGCCGGGCGCGTGGTGGCGTGGGCGCTGCTGCCCGCCGGCGCGGCGTGGGGATGGGTGGGCCTGCGCGGGATCGTCGTGGGAGTGCCCGTCGCGGCTTGCGTGCTCGTGGTCCTGGCCACGGCGATGCGGGCCCGGATTCGCCGCGGCGGGCACCGACGAGCAGGGGTCGCGGTCGCCGTGGCACTCGGCGTCACCGCCGCGCTGGCCGCCGCCCTCGCCGCCGGGAGCCCGATCGGGCGCTGACGCCGGCCGTCGTCAGGAGGCCGCGGCCGAGACGAATCCCCGGCCGGTCGGCACGATGCCCAGGCGCTCGAGCCTCACCTTGAGGTCGTGCGGGTTGGAGGCGGCGTTCATGGCTTCGCGCAGGTCGATCGTGCCGTCGCGCAGCAGCTCTGCGAGCGACTGGTCGAAGGTCTGCATCCCGTAGTACTCGCCCTCGGCCATGATCTCGTCGATGTCCGACGTCTGCACGGGGTCGAGGATGGCCTGCTGGATCCGCCCGTTCACCACCATGATCTCGAGCGCCGGGACCCGGCCCTTGCCGTCGGTGCGCGGGATGAGGCGCTGGCAGATGGTCCCCGTCAGGGCGCCCGAGAGGCTCACCCGGATCTGACCCTGCTGGTGGGGAGGGAAGAAGTCGACGATCCGGTTGACGGTCTCGGTCGCTGTCGTGGTGTGCAGCGTCGAGAACACGAGGTGGCCCGTCTCGGCGGCGGTGAGCGCGGTGTACACGGTCTCGGGGTCGCGCATCTCGCCGATGAGGATCACGTCGGGGTCCTGCCGGAGGATCGTGCGCATCGCCGAGGTGAAGCTCTCGGTGTCGAACCCGACCTCGCGCTGGTCGATCGCCGCCAGGTCGTCCTTGTGCAGGTACTCGACGGGGTCCTCGATCGTGATGATGTGGCACGAGCGCAGGTGGTTGATGTGGTCCACCATGGCCGCCAACGTCGTCGTCTTGCCCGAGCCCGTCGGGCCGGTCACCAGCACGAGCCCCCGGTGGTGCTCGCTCAGTCGGCGCACGACGTCGGGGAGGCCGAGGTCCCCGAAGGTCGCGGCGTTGGTCCGCACCCGCCGCATGGCGAGGGCGACGGACGAGCGCTGGAAGAACGCGTTCGTGCGGAACCGACCCAGGCCTGCGACGCTGTAGGCGAAGTCGGCTTCGTGCTTCTCCTCGAAGACGTCGCGGATCCGGGGGGGCATGATCTCGTTGGCGATCGCCTCGGTCTCCTCCGCCGTGAAGGCGGGCTCGCCGTCGAGCGCTCGCAGGAGGCCGTCCACCCGGACGCGCGGCGGGGCGCCGGCCTTGATGTGAAGGTCGGAGCCGTCGACGTCGGCGAGGAGATGGAGGAGTCGGTCGAGGTCATCGCGGTTCATATGGGCATCAGTCTACGTGAGGTCCTCTTCTACTCCAACCGTTTTCGTGGTTATTTCAGCGCTCTGCGTGGTAGGAACGGGATTCCGTAGCTGGGCGCCCGCGAAAAGGGGACCTGCGACCCACGCGTCGGGCGCCCCACCGCCCGACGGTCGTTGACCCGGGCCGGCGCACGCGTCATGGTCATGAGCACGGACGAGCACCAGGTGCGGCCGGACCGAGAGGCGATGCAGGTGGTGGACATGACCGACCAGATGCACCCGCAGGAACCCGCCCCGCCGGGTCCCTCCGGGGCCCCGTTCGTGGTGTCCGACGTCTACCTGCTCACCGCCGACAGCAACGGGCAGGTGGCCGTGCCGGGGTTGTCCCTCGTCATCGACGCGACCGGGCTCACCGTCCACCGGCCCGACGGGGTGGTGGCCGCCGTCGTGGCCTGGTCCGACATGACGGAGCTCGTCGCCTCCCGGCGGATGAGGACGCCGGCGGGGAACCCCGGCATCGTCGTCGAGACGACGACCGCCTCCCGGTCGCACCGGTTCGTGGTCCCGACCGACGATCCGGACTCGCTCGAGCGCGACTTCACGCGCTTCGCCGCCGAGGCCGGGGTCGGAAAGGGCGGTCGGCGCGCCGGCAGGGCCCACCGCCGGTCCTGGTGGAAGCGCGGATCGCGCGCCCAGTCCTCGCCGCGACCGGAACCGTGATCCTCTGACCTGCGGATACCGAACCGACGAAGGGTGGCGGGACGGCCACGCCGAAGGGGATCGTCACAGAATCGCAATGCCGTTGAGCATAGATCGTCGCGTTTTGGGGCAATGATCCACGTATGGAACCGCTCGTTCTGGAGTCCTGCCACAGCACCTGGCTCTTCGATACGGAGAGAATGCGATTCCGGCGCGTCTTGAAGGGTCTCGACCTCGACAGCCACCCGGCATCGACAGGATGGCGGCCGTACTTCGGGTTGGACATCGACCCCGTGTCCGAGTCGTTCGTCGTCCTGCTCAACCCGGAGGGCACGCGCCTGTTGCGCTCGTGGCGACACGTCGAACACTGCGCCCAGTGCGGCGGCGAGGCCACCGGTGAGCTGTCCCTCGACGAGCTCCGGAGCGCGACCCGCGCCTGACCCGGAACGAGCCGTTGCCTGCCGCCGGCCTCGTTCTGGCGTGTCCCTGGTCACACCGGCGTCGACCCCGTTCTCCCCGGGCGATTTTCTGCGACGTAGCCGGCTGACTACGCTTCGCGTCTGGTCCTTCGGGCCATTCGGGAAGGCCCGCCGGGGGCGGCTCGCGAGTCTCGATGATCTCGTGGCGCCGGGGCTCACGGCGTTGGTCAGGCGGCAGCACGCCGGGCATCGGAGTAGACACCGGGGATGACGAAGGACAGCAGCCACCACGAGGACCAGTCGGCATCGACGGCCGACCTCGTCCGCTCGGCGGCCCTGTCGTCCGCCGAGCTCTGGCACGAGATCCTCGAACGACTGCGCGACGTCCAGGAGAGCCAGGTGCGGCTGGCCGCCGCCATCGAAGGACTGGGCCTCATGGTGCGCGATGCACTCGGGGCAGGGGCCGTGCATCCGTCCCTGGAGACGTCGAGCGACCGCGGGGCGGGCCTGGCCCTGACGACCGAGCGGGCCACCAGCGCCCTCGAGCCCTCGCATCGCAGCACCGACCACGACACGGCCCTGACCGCGACGCCGGCGGACGCTCCGGCCACCGCGTTCACCGCGGCGCCCACGGACTTCGAGGCCACGCCGTTCACCGCGGCGCCGTCGACGGGCCCGGACGTCGCCGGGGCAGGCCCGGTCGACCCGCAGGCCGGCCCCCGCAACCCCCTCGACGCTCCCCCGAAGAATCCGGAGCGTGTGGGTCGGCCTTCCACCGTCGCGGACCCGGGCGCCCGAGGAACAGGCGGTGCCCGGATCGGGATCGGCACCGATCCTGCCCTGGATGCACTTTTGGGATTCAAGGCTCCGCCCGCTCCTGCCGACAGTCTCATGAGCAGCGTCGAGACGTCGGCGCCGATGCAACGGAGCGGAGCCGCCGAGGTGACTGAGCCACTCTTCGCAACTGAGGTCCCCGAACCGCTGTTCTACGTCCCCCCCTTCGACGAGGAAGTCCTCCCGGCCACCTCGGTCGTCGAGTTGACGTCGAGCGCCCTCGACGCAGTGCTGGCGGCCGAGTTCGGGCCCCCGCCCGTTGCGCACCAGGCGCCGCCCCCGCCCCCGCCCCCGCCTCCTCCCCCTCCGGCCGCCGGCGACGGCGTGCCCGTGGCCGTGGCCGTGGCCGTGGCCCAGGTGACGCCGGTCGATGTCGCCCCGGCGCCACAGGTCGCGCCGATGGTCGTCCCCCCGGGGACACAGATGCCGGCCGACGTGCCTCCGGCGGCGAACGACGTCGACACCCGCAGGGCGGACAGCGAGGCCACCACCGCCCGTCCCGACCCGAAGCGCGCTGTTCGCACGACCGACCCGAACGAGATACTCGACATCCTGTTGGGAACCCGGCGCACCGCCGACCGTGCCGACGGCCGCGATGCCACCGACGCCCACCCGACCTACGACCTGTCGACGGCCGCGACACCGCCCCCGGTCACATCCGAGCCACTTCCGATGGCGGCGTCGGTGGCGACGTTCACCGCCGAGCCGGCGTTCACCGCGGAGCCCTCCGTCACCACCGAGGCGCCTCCGCCGGCGTTCACCGCCGAGGTCCCGCCGTCTCCGCCGACGTTCACCGCCGAGGTCCCACCGCCTCCGCCGACGTTCACCGCCGAGGTCCCACCGCCTCCGCCGCCTCCGGCGCCGATCCCCCCACCTGTGGCCTTCGCCCCCGGGGCACAGAGGCCTGCAAACCTGACCGCGGAGCCCTCACCGTTCACCGCTGAGCCGGCGTTCACCGCGGAGCCCTCACCGTTCACCGCGGAGCCGGCGTTCACCCCGGAACCGACCTTCACCGCTGAGCCCACGCGTGAAGCCGGGTCCGTCTTCACCGGTGGGCCACAGACCGACGACCAGCCCGTGCCGTACATGGCTGCCCCGCCACCGCCACCCTTGCACCCGATGGCCGCCACGGAGGTGATCGGCGCCGAGCCCGTCTTCGCCGAGGAGCCCCTGACCCCGTTCCTACACTCGGCAGACGAAGGGGCCACGGAGGCACCCACGGACGGGGTGGTGACATCGGTCGCGTCGATGGCCACCGAGATCCTCTCCGCCACGCCCGACATCCCGACGGTGGCGGTGCCCGACATGCGGGAGTCCGAGCTGATCAGCAAGGATCTCACCCTGATCGCCCGGGGGCGCAAGAAGCGGTTCCGGCTCCGCTGAGCGTCGCGTCGCGCGACGCGGCGGAACCTGCGGGATCGTCGGAGGGGTTCAGAGCGCCGTTCGGCGCCAGGTCCCGACGCTGCCGCCCGTCTTCTCCCACAGTGCCAGCTCGCCGACGCTCATGGAGCGGTCCGACGACTTGCACATGTCGTAGATCGTGAGTGCCGCCACGGTGGCCGCGGTGAGCGCCTCCATCTCCACGCCGGTCCGGTCGATGGTCTCGACCTGGGCCTCCACCTCGACGAAGTTGTCCCCGATGGTGAAGTTCACGTGGATCCCCCCGACCAGCAACGGCCGGCACATGGGGATCAGGTCGGGGGTCTTCTTGGCCGCCTGGATGCCGGCGATCCGGGCGGCCCCGAGCACGTCGCCCTTGGTGATCGCGTTGCTCACCACCTTGGCGGTGGTCTCCGGCGCCATCATCACCTTGCAGCGGGCGAGCGCCCTGCGGTGGGTGGGCTCCTTGGCGGCGACGTCCACCATGCGGGCGCCGCCGAGGGGATCGAGATGCGTCAAGCTCCGGTCGACCACGGCGCGAGTCTAGGGCACGAGGGCCTTCGTGGCTCCGACCGTCGACGGGCGAGCGGTACCGCGGCCCGCGGCGGTAGACTTGGCACTCACGGGCCACGAGTGCCAGGCACGATGCCCCCGAGGACGCCGAAAGGAGCCGGGACGCCGCATGCCGACCTACGAATACGCGTGCAGATCCTGCGGCGAGCACCACGACGTGGTGCAGTCGATCGGTGACGACCCGTTGACCGAGTGCCCCTCCTGCGGCGGCCCCCTGCGCAAGGTCTTCGGCGCCGTCGGCGTCGTCTTCAAGGGCAGCGGCTTCTACAAGACCGACAGCCGGTCGTCCTCGAAGAAGGCCGAGAAGAAGACCGCCGCCGCCGACACGGGTGGCTCCAGCACCTCGGACTCGTCGGGCTCGTCGTCCACGCCCGCCGACACGTCGGGCTCGTCGTCCACGCCCGCCAGCACCGAATCCGCCAAGCCCGCCGGGAAGGCCGCCGCGGCGTCCTGAGCCGGGCCCCCGGCGGCGGCGCCGCCGGTCAGGGGCCGGTCAGGGGCCGGTCAGGCCCCGCTCAGGGACATGTCCCCGATGGCCAGCGTCTGGCCCGCGGCGACACCCGGGAGCCACTCGACGTCGGCGCCCACGTGGAGGACCGCCTGGAGCATCCGCTGGAGGGTCGACGCGATGGTGATCTCCCGGATCGGCTCCGCCAGCTCGCCGCCCCGCACCATGAGCCCCTCGGCTCCGACGGAGAAGTCGCCGCTGACCGGGTTGACCCCCGAGTGCACCCCGGTGATCGACTGTACGTAGAGCGCCTCGTCCACCTCGGCCAGGATCTCCCGGGCCCCGAGGGGCCCCGGCGCCAACAGCAGCGCCCGGCACCCCGCCACCGGGGTCGTGGCGTAGCCGCCCCGCACGGCCGACGCCGTCGACACGGCGCCCGCCCGGCGTCCCGCGGTGGTGTCGAACACGAACCCGCGCAGCACGCCGCCCTCGATGAGCACGTTGCGCCGGCAGGCGAGCCCCTCGGCGTCGTGCGTCGATGCCCCGAAGGCCCGGGCGTCGGTGGGGTCGTCGACGAGGACCAGCGAGGGCACCGCCACTTCCTCTCCGACCCGCCCGGCGAAGAACGAGCGGCCCTTCGTCACGGCTTCGCCCGACAGTGCCGAGGACACCACGGCGAGCAGCGTGGACGTGACCCGGGGGTCGAGCACGACCGTGCAGCGCCCGGAGCGGGCCTTCGTGGCACCGAGCATGCGGGTGGCCCGGTCCACGGCGTCGGCCACCGCCTTGTCGATGTCGAGCTGCCCCGGCCCTCGGGCGGCCGAGAAGCCGACACCGGTCTGGCTGTCGGCGTCGTCGCCGGCGATTGCCTCGACCGCCAGGCTGCACAGGGTGCGCCGGGCCGTGGCCCTGATCCCGGTCGACGTGGCGATGGCCGCCTCCGCCGCCGTGTCGCCGTAGTCGGCGAACGCCACCTGGCGGACACGGGGATCCGCGCCCCGGACCCGCCGCTCGAGCTCGAGCGCCAGGTCCACCTTGGCCGCGCTCGGGGTCCCCGGGACCTCGTCGTCCCACAGCTCGAGCGACGCCGGCGCCACACCGTCGGGCCCCGCCAGCCCGACGTGCTCGTCGGGCGTGGCGAAGGAGGCGTTGTCACGCGCCTCGGCCAGGGTCTGGGCGACGACCGACTCGTCCAGGGTGCCGGCGTAGGCGAAGCCCTGCCGCCCCCCCACCACCACCCGGATGCCGACACCCGCCGATGCCGCCGACGACAGCGACTCCACCGCGCCCTCGTAGGCGCGCACGTCGGTCTCGACGCCTCGCGACACGTACACCTCGAGCTCCTCGCCGGCCTTGGCGGCGCCCGCCACTCGTTCGGCCAGCTCGAGCAGCCCGCCCTCGACCGCGCCGGCCACACCGTTCCCGGCGGCGCCCGCCCCTCGCGCCGTCCCCGGTTGCGTCACGGCGTCAGTCACCGGCCGTCCCCCCGATCGTCACCCCGGTGATGCGCAGGGTGGGCTGGCCGCATCCCACGGGCACGCTCTGGCCGTCCTTGCCGCAGGTGCCCGGCCCCATGGCGAAGTCGTTGGCCACGGCGTCGACGCGGCGCAGCACCTCGGGGCCGTTGCCGATCAGGTTGGCGTCGCGCAGCGGCTCGGTGATGTGGCCGTCCTCGATCAGGTAGGCCTCGACCGTGCCGAACACGAAGTCGCCGGTCGTGGTGTTGACCTGCCCGCCGCCGAGCTTGGCGACGTAGACGCCGGTGGGCGTCTGGGCCAGCAGCTCGTCGGGCTCGGCGTCGCCGTTGAGCAGGAACGTGTTCGTCATCCTCACCATGGGCAGATGGCGGTAGCTCTGGCGGCGCCCGTTCCCCGACGAGCCCCGCTTCTCGCTGCGGGCGCGCAGGAAGTCCCACATGTAGTCGGTGAGCACACCGTCCTCGATGAGGACGTTGCGTTGGGCGGGGTTCCCCTCGTCGTCGACGGCGAAGCTCCCCCATTCGGGCCCCATGGTCCCGTCGTCGACCAGCGTGACGAGCGGGCTCGCCACCCGCTGGCCGACCTGGCCCGTGTAGACCGACGCGTCCTTGGCGATGTGGTCGGCCTCGAGGCCGTGGCCGCACGCCTCGTGGAAGAGGATCCCGCCGCTCCCCGACGCCAGCACCAACGGGACCTCGCCGCTCGGCGCGGGGCGCGCCGTGAGCTTGACGAGGGCGCGGCGCGCCGCCGCCGTGGCGATCTCCCCCACGTCGACGGTATCGAACAGTTCGAACCCGACCGTGAAGGCACTCGACTCGTAGCCGGTCTGCATGCCGGTGTCGCCGACCGCCACGCACGACACGCTGAAGCGCGACCGGACCTGGTCGTCGGTGACGAGCACGCCGTCGCTGTTGGCCACCTGGATCCGCCGGCGCCCGTCCCCGTACGAGGCCGACACCTGGGCGATTGCTCCGCCCGCGGTGCGCGCCGCGTCGTCGGCCCGCAGGAGCAACTCGATCTTGCGCGCCTTGGCGACGTTCTCGGGCAGCTGGACCACTTCGTTGCGCGGCACGCTGTCGCGCTGCTCCAACGCCACGACCCTTCCTCCACCACCCCGGCGGGCGACGGCAGCGGCGGCTTCGGCGGCGGCGAGCAACCCGCGCTCGGAGAGGTCGGCGGTATGGGCGAACCCGGTCGTGTCGCCGACGACCACCCGGACGCCCGCGCCGCGGTCGCGGCCCGACGACAGCTCCTCGACGCGGCCGTCGTCGAGCACGGCGGAGGTGGACTGGCGGTCCTCGGCGAACACTTCGGCGAAGTCACCGCCGTTGCGCAAGGCCGCTCCGAGCACACGCTCGACCACCGGCGCCTCGACGAGCAATGCCCCGCCCGGCGCTGAGTCGGCCACCGGCCACCCCCTTCTGGCTCTCGGCCGTGGCCGCCCGGCCAGACCGCCCTCGGCCAGACCACGGACGGGCCCGGTCGCGCAGGCCGCCGGCCGTGTGGCCGGCGGCGCCTGTGTTTCGTATCGTACCGCCGTGCCCGTCCAACCCGGTCTCAGTGCCCGCACGTCCCTCGTGGTCGCGCCGGGCGACACCGCGGTGGCGATGCGCTCGGGCGACGTGCCCATGCTGGCGACCCCGCGGCTCGTCGCCCTGTGCGAGGAGGCGGCCTGCCTGGCGGTGGCCGGCACCCTCGGCGAGGGCCGGACCAGCGTCGGCGTGCGGGTGCAGTTCGACCACCTGGCGCCGGTGCGCGTCGGCTCCGAGGTGACCGCCGAAGCCACCCTCGAGAAGGTCGAGGGCCGCCGCCTGATCTTCACGGTGACCGCCACCGACGCCGCCGGCCTGGTGGGGGCGGGGAAGATGACCCGGGTCGTCGTCGAGGTGGAGGACTTCCTCGCCAAGGGCCGCTGACGGCCGGCGGCGCCGGCCGCCCGTCAGACCGAGCGGCCGAGGACGTTGCCGAGGACCCCGCCCACCACGCCCCCCGTGGCGGCATCGCGACCGGTCTCGCCGCCGCCGATGTACTCCGACAGCGCGTGGGCGAGGACCGGGAGCGGCATCGACTGCAGCCAGATGCTGCCCGGCCCGGTGAGCGACACGAGGTGGTGCCCGTCGGCGCCGAAGAACCGGTTTGCGATGCCGGGCAGGCGGATCACCGAGAACGTCACGCTGTCGGTGAACATGCCGACGTGGCCGGGGTGGACGAGCAGCGACTGCCCGGCGGCGAGCTCGTAGGTGGCGATCTCGCCCGACAGCTCGACCCACGCCTTGCCCTCGCCCTCGAGCTTCTGGAGGATGAAGCCCTCGCCGCCCCACAGCCCGCCGCGGAACGACTGCTGCAGGGCCACGGACGGGGTGATGCCGGGCGTGCCGCACATCCAGCCGTGGCGGTGCACGACGTAGCCGTGGCCCGGGGTGACGTCGATCGGGAAGATCCGGCCGGGCACCTTGCTGGCGAAGGCGACCATGCCCTGGCCGCCCTGGGGCTCGTAGCGCGTGAGGAAGAGGCCGCCGCCGCCGGCCATGCGCTTCAGGCCCTTCATGATCCCCCCGCCCGACCCGGTCGAGGTCGTCTGGGAGAGCTGCATGTTCGCCGTCATCCACGACAGGTCGCCGTGGGTGGAGATCAGCGCCTCGCCCGGCTCGAGCACCATCTCCAGGACCGGCATGGTCGTCCCGTTGACGTTGGCCTGCATCACTCGCTCCTCTCGACCGGCGCCCGGAGCGCCCGGACGCACACCCGCGCAGAGTCTGCACCGCCGTCGCGTCTCTTGCAGGCATGCACTCCGCCGCGCGCGCCGGGCACCGGACACCGGGGGTGCCCGGCGCGGTCCCGGGGTGCCCCGGCGCGGTCCCGGGCGGTCCCGGCGCGGTCCCGGGCGGTCCGGGGTGCCCCGGCGCGGTCCCGGGGTGCCCCGGCGCGGTCCCGGGTGCCCGACGGGGGCCCGGGCCCGGCCCGATGGGTGCCCGCGACGGCCCCGGCAGGTGCCCGCGACGCCGCCGCCGGTATCCCCGCCCGGTGTGGTCCGCGGTAGCGTGACCGGGGGTCGCCGCCGCCGGCGTCCCCCGGCCAGGTGCCCATGCTCCTCGACGACATCCACGAACCCGCCGACCTCCGGAAGCTCTCTCATGACCAGTTGGCCCAGCTGGCGGCGGAGATCCGGACGTGCATCGTCGAGCGGGTGACGGCCAACGGGGGGCACCTCGGGTCGAACCTCGGCGTCGTCGAGCTCACCCTCGCCCTCCACCGCGTGTTCGACTCGCCACGCGACATCATCCTCTGGGACACGGGCCACCAGGCCTACGTGCACAAGCTCGTCACCGGGCGCCAGGACGCCTTCGCCACGCTGCGCCAGCCCGGCGGCATGTCGGGGTACCCGTCACGGGCCGAGTCGCCCCACGACTGGATCGAGAACAGCCACGCGTCGACGGCCCTCAGCTACGCCCACGGCCTGGCCATCGGCATGCACCGCCGGGGCGAGCACGACCGGCGGGTGGTGGCCGTCTTGGGCGACGGGTCGCTCACCGGCGGCATGGCCTACGAGGCCCTCAACAACCTCGGCCACGCCGGCACGCGCGTGGTCATCGTCCTGAACGACAACGGCCGGTCCTACGCGCCCACCGTGTCGCGGCTGTCGTCGGGGCTCACGCAGCTGCGCCTGAGCCCGTCGTACGTGCACGCCCGGGAGCGCGCCCGACACGTGCTGCGGGCGATCCCGGGGTTCGGCGGGCTCGCCTACTCGAGCCTCCACGGCCTCACTAGCGCGGTGCGCGAGATCGTCACGCCACACCGCTTCTTCGAGGCGCTGGGCGTGCGCTACGCGGGCCCCATCGACGGGCACGACATCGCCGGCATGGAGCAGGCGATCGCGCACGCCAGCGAGTGGGACGGCCCCATCGTCGTGCACGTCCTCACCCAGAAGGGCCGGGGCTACGCCCCCGCCGAGGAGGACGAGGTGCAGCGCCTCCACGACTTCAAGGTGCAGCCTTCCTCGGTGGCGCCCTCGGCTTCGATCGCGCCCGTGTCGTACACCGACGCCTTCACCCGCGCCGTGCTCGACGCCGCCCACCGGCATCCCGAGGTGGTGGCCATCACCGCGGCGATGCCCGGGCCGACGGGGCTGCTGCCCTTCCAGGCGGAGTTCCCGGACCGCTTCCTGGACGTCGGCATCGCCGAGCAGCACGCCGTCACGGCCGCGGCGGGGATGGCGATGGCGGGGCTACGGCCTGTCGTGGCCGTGTACTCCACCTTCCTCAGCCGCGCCTTCGACCAGGCCAACCTCGACGTCGGGCTCCACCGCCTGCCCGTGGTCTTCGCCCTCGACCGGGCGGGTATCACGGGTGACGACGGGCCCAGCCACCACGGCGTGCTCGACCTGTCGCTCATGCTGTCGATCCCGGGCATGACGGTGTTCGCCCCGTCGTCGGCCCAGGAGGTGCCGGTCATGCTGGAGGAGGCGCTGTCGCTCGACGGCCCCGCCGCCATCCGGTTCCCGAAGACCCCGGCCCGCCAGGCCCGCGCCGGCGCCGTGGGCCGCGGCCTGCAGGCCCGCCAGGTCCACCGGGGCGACGGTTCGGTGTGCCTCCTGGCCGTGGGCAAGATGGTCGAGGCGGCGGAGGAGGCCGCCGCCAAACTGGCCACCGACGGTGTCGACGCCACGGTGTGGGACGTCCGGGTGGTGTCGCCCCCCGACCCCGCCATGCTGACCGACGCCGCCACCCACGGCCTGATCGTCACCGTGGAGGACGGGATCCGCGTGGGTGGGGCGGGGGCCTTCCTGGTCGATGCCCTGCAACGGCACCAGCTGGCGGACCCGCTCCCCCTGGTGCGAGTGCTCGGAGTGCCGCCCGCCTACATCCCGCAGGGAAAGCCCGACGGGATCCTGGCCGACCTCGGCCTCGACGGCCCGGGCATCGCGGCCGCGGTCACCGAGGCCCTGGGCACCGAGCGCGACCGCCTGCGCCTGCCCTGACCACCCGCCCCGCGCGGCGGCCCCACCGCCCGGCCGATCGGCGCCACCTCGCCGGGCTGTGCCGGCGACGGGAACTTGTTCTAGTTTGGGGCCGTGGAGTTCAACCTCGCCGACCTGTTCGAGGCCGCCGTCGACGCCTTCCCCGATCGGGAGTACCTGGTCGCCGACGGCCGGCGGCTCACCTACGGCCACATGGAGGAGCGCGCCAACCGGCTCGCGCACCATCTGGCCGCCGTGGGCGTGGGCCCGGGGGACCACGTCGGCATCTACGCGCTGAACAGCGCCGAGTGGGTCGAGACGGCGTGGGCCGTGTTCAAGCTGCGGGCCGTGTGGATCAACATCAACTACCGCTACGTCGAGGACGAGCTGCGGTACCTGTTCTCCAACGCCGATCTCGTCGCCCTCGTCCACCAGCGGCAGTTCTCCCCCCACGTGGCCACCCTGTTGCCGGAGCTCCCGAGCCTGCGCCACGTCGTGGTGATCGACGACGACAGCCAGGAGCCCGACCCGTGCCACGACGCCGTCGACTACGAGGCGGCCGTCGCCGGGGGCTCGCCCGAGCGCGATTTCGGGCCCCGGTCGGGTGACGACCTCTACGTGCTGTACACGGGCGGGACCACCGGGATGCCCAAAGGTGTCGTGTGGCCGCACCGCAATGTCTTCTACGCCCTCGGCGGCGGCATCGACGCGCTGACCGGGGTGCGCGTCGAGCGACCCGAGCAGATGGTCGAGAAGGGTGTCGCCGCCGGCGGCCAGCTCACGTTCCTCCCCATCGCGCCGCTCATGCACGGCGCCACGCAGTGGGCGGTGATGGGCCAGAGCTTCGTCGGCAACCGGATCGTGCTCGTCCCGAAGTTCGAGCCCCACGAGGTGTGGACCCTCATCGGGCGCGAGAAGGTCAACATGGTCATGATCACCGGTGATGCCATGGGCAAGCCGCTGATCGAGGCGCTCGACGACCCCGACACCGCCTACGACATGTCATCGCTGATCGGCATCACCTCCACGGCGGCGCTGTTCTCCCCCGCCGTCAAGGACGAGTTCTTCCGGCACTTCCCCAACCTGATCATGACCGACGCCATCGGGTCGTCGGAGTCCGGGAACAACGGGATCTCGATGGTCCGTCCCGGCGCGACGGCGATGAAGAGCGGCCCGACGGTGTCGTCGACGGGCGGGACGGTGGTGTTCGACGAGAACCTCGAGCTGGTGAAGCCGGGGTCCGGTGTCATCGGGAAGATCGCCCGCTCGGGCGACATCCCCATCGGGTACTACAACGACCCGGTGAAGAGCGCCGAGGTGTTCATCGTCGTCGACGGCACGCGCTACGTGATGCCCGGCGACTTCGCCACCGTCGAGGCCGACGGGGCCGTGACCCTGCTCGGGCGGGGGTCGATCTGCATCAACTCAGGGGGCGAGAAGATCTTCCCCGAGGAGGTGGAGGCCGTCGTGCGCTCGCACCCCGACGTCATGGACGCCATCGTCGTGGGCGCGCCGGACGAGCGCTTCGGCCAGCGGGTGGCGGCCATCGTCGAGGTCCGGCCCGGACGTGCCGTCCCGTCGCTCGAGACGGTGCAGGACCACTGCCGCCAGCACGTGGCCGGCTACAAGGTGCCGCGGCAGCTGCACAGCGTGGACAAGATCGAGCGCTCACCGAGCGGCAAGCCCGACTACCGCTGGGCCGACGCCATCGTCACCTCCCAGCCCTCGCTGGACTGACGGGCGCTTCCGCCACCGCTCCGCCACCGGCTCCGCCAGCGCCCCGCCGCCCCGCCGCCCCGCCGCCGCCCCGCCGCCCCGCCGCTACGCTCCGCCGCATGCCCGTCGACCTGGCCGAGCTCGTGGGCGGGGGCCGGTCCGCCGTGCTCACCATGGAGCTGCAACGCGGCGTCGTGGGCGACCTGTCGAGCTTCCCCGAGCTCGCCGCCGCCGTACGCGACGGCGGCGTCATCGAGAACACGGCGCGCCTGCTGGCGGGGGCACGCGCCGCGGGCGTCCCGGTCGTGCACTGCACCGCCGGGTTCCGGCCCGACCGGCGGGGCTCGCCCCGCAACGCCCCGCTCATCGCCGCCATGCTGCGGCGACCCGAGCATCTCGTCGACGGCACGCCCGCCGTGGAGCTCGTCTCCGCGTTGGGCCCCGCACCCGAGGACCTCGTGTCGCATCGCCGCCACGGCGTGTCACCGTTCGTCGGGACCACGCTCGACGCCACGCTGCGCGCGCTCGGCGTGTCCACGGTGATCGCCACGGGCGTGTCGCTGAACCTCGGCATCCCCGGGCTCGCCATCGAGGGCGTGGACCTCGGGTACCGCGTCGTGGTGGCGACCGATGCCGTCGCCGGCGTCCCGTCCGACTACGCCGAGGCCGTCATGCGGCACACGGTGGCGCTGGTGGCGGCGCTCGCCACGGTCGACGAGATCGTGTCGACCTTCGCCTGACTGCTCGCTGGCGTGACCCCGTGTGCGGTGCGTCGGGACCGCCGCCGCGAGTGCCGACCCCGGGGGGGCCGAGGGTGACACCGCAGCGGCGACCCGACCAAGCGCCGGCACCACCGAGGACCCGCCTCAGGCGACGACGCCCGAGCCCCCCGCACGTAACGCACAGGGCGACCGGCCACGACGATAGTTGACCTGGGCTCCTGAAACCGAGACCGCCCCGGTAGTGTCTCGGCCCGTGGTGAGCCAGCCGGCGCGTGCCGTCCTCGGGGACGCGCTCGAACCGTTCAACCCCGCACTCGCCGTGGTGCTGCACCATGCGCTGTTCCGGATAGGGAACGACACCACCGTGTCCAGCGCCCGGCGGTCGTGCCTCGTGGTGGCACCCCACCCCGACGACGAGACGCTCGGTGCCGGCGCCACCATCATGCGCAAGATCGACGCCGGGACCCCCGTGCACCTGCTGGTGGTCACCGACGGGAGCAAGTCGCCGCCGGGCGATCCCGCCGAGGTGGCCGCCCTGAGGGCGGCCGAGCTCCGGGCGGCGTGCGCGGTCCTCGGGCTGGCCCCGTCCGAGGTCACGCACCTGGACTTCGTCGACGCCGAGCTCGACGCCGGCGACGAGGCGCTGGTCAGCGCCATCGCCGGGGTGGTGGCGGCGGTGCGCCCCGCCGACGTGCTCGTCACGGACGAGACCGACCCCCACGAGGACCACGGGGCCCTGGGGGTGGCCACCCGCCGTGCCCTCGCCGGCAGCGGGGCCCGGCTGCTCGCCTACCCGATCTGGCAGTTCGACCGGCCCCCGCGCCTGGTGCGCCAGGTGCGCCGATCAGGTCGGCCCGAGCTGGTGAGCACGCAGGGCTACCTGGAACGCAAGCGGGCTGCGGTGGCCGCCTACCCCTCGCAGCTGGCCGCCCACAACGACGACACCGAGGGCCTCACCCCGCGCTTTCTGAAGCACTTCGTGGGCCCCTGGGAGATGTTCTTCCCCGTGGCGGGCGCCGGGGACTGAGCGGCGCTGCTCAGGCGCTGCTCAGGCGCCGATCTGGGCGTCGCGCTGGCGCTTGGTGCTGTGCACCGGGTCCTTGTCGAACTGCGGCAGCACGTGCTTGCCGAAGGTCGCCACCGCCTCCTCGCACACCTCGATGGGCATGGAGGACGACAGCATGCCGAAGCTCAGCTGGTCGGCCCCGGTGTCGGCGAAGCGCTGGATGCACCGGGTGACCTCGTCGGGGTCGCCGACGGCGATGAGCCCGCTCCCGATGTTCTTGTCGATCTGGTCGGGCGTCGAGTCCGGGATGAGGTCGGGCCACTCGGGCACTCCCGCGGGACGCGGGAAGGTGTCCAGGTAGCGGAAGACCAGGCTCAGGTGCGTGCCGGTGTCGATGCCGGTGAAGGCGGCCCGTGCGCGCCCTCCGTCCTCGAGGCAGAGCATCTGGGTGGTGATCATGATGTTGTTGTTGACGTAGCCGCCCACGGGGTCGGCGTTCTCGATCTCCTTCTTGTACTTCTCGATGAGGGGTGCGAAGCCCTCCGGCTTGCCGAACGCGAAGCACAACACCCCGAGCCCCTGCCGGGCGGCCAGCTCGAACGTGCCCGGGCTGCCCGCCGCCACCCACAGGGGCGGGTGAGGGTCGGTGTACGGCTTGGGGAGGACGTTGCGCGTCGGCATGGTGAAGAACCGACCGTCGTAGGAGTAGTCCTCCTCCTTCCACATCCGGACGATCTGGGGGAGCGTCTCCGCCACCATCTCGCGGGTGAGCTCCTGGTCCTCGATGCCGAAGCCCTTCTGCTCGGTGGTCGACGAGCCGCGGCCGGTGCCGAACTCGAACCGGCCCTCGGAGAGGTGGTCGATCATGGCCACGCGCTCGGCGATGCGCGCCGGGTGGTTGGCGGGCGGGGTGATGTTGAAGATGCCCGACCCGAGGTGGATGTTGGACGTCTGGGCGGCGGCGTAGGCCAGGAACGACTCGCTCGCCGACAGATGGGAGTAGTCGGTGAGGAAGTGGTGCTCCGAGGCCCAGGCGTACTTGAAGCCGGCGGCATCGGCGGCCCGGATGTAGGCGAGCTCGTCCATGATGCGGTCGTGCTCGGCCGCCGCGCCGTGGGCCTGGCGGTACTGCGGTAGCAGGCTGACAGCGTTGAAGATCCCGAACTCCATGGCGGCAGCTCCTCTCGCTCGGTGCGGGACCGTACCAGCTTGCCATCGAAAATGCAACGTGTTCCAATATTGGGGCGGGGCCGCACCGGCCACCGACAGGGGCTCTGACCAGGGCCTCGTGACCCGGCGACCACTCCGGGCCGCCCCGCCACCACCCACGACTGCGAGGACGGGCCCGACATGGACACCATGGCCGAACTGCTGCGGGCCCGCGCCGGCGACCCTCGCCCGGGGCTCGTGGCGGGCGACGCCACGTGGAGCTGGGCCGAGGTCGTCGAAGGCGCCGGCGCCCGGGCCTCCCTCCTCGCCGAGCTGCGGGCACCGGGGGCCTTCCACGTGGCCACCCTCCTCGACAACGTCCCCGAGCACGTCCTGTGGCTGGGCGCCGCCGCCGCCGCCGGCGCGGTGCTCGTCGGGGGCAATCCGACCCACCGGGGCGCCGACCTCGCCCGGGACCTCGCCCACACCGAGTGCCAGCTCCTCGTCACCGACCGTGCCCACCTGCCCCTGGTGGACGGCCTCGACCTCGGGCCCGCCATCGGGACGGTCTCGGCGTCGAGCCCCCGCGTCCTCGTGGTGGACGACCCCGCCGACGACGCCGCCCTCGCCGAGCACGTCGGCGCCCCCCTGCCCACCGCGGACGTGAGCGGCGTCACCGACGACAGCCTCGGGTACCTGATCTTCACCTCGGGCACCTCGGGGGCCCCCAAGGCGTGCCGCTGCACCCACGGCCGACTCGCCCGGATCGGCGGGATCGTCGCCCAGATGTTCGGGCTCACCCCCGACGACGTCTGCTCCGTGTCGATGCCGCTGTTCCACTCCAACGCCCTCATGGCCGGCCTCGCACCGGCGCTGGCGGCCGGCGCCACCGTGGCGCTGCCCACCGGCGGGCGGTTCTCGGCGTCGGGCTTCCTCCCCGACGTCCGGCGCCACGGCGTCACCTACTTCAACTACGTCGGCAAGCCGCTGTCGTACATCCTGGCCACGCCCGAGCGTCCCGACGACGCCGACAATTCGCTGGTGCGCGTGTTCGGGAACGAGGGCGCCGAGGCCGACGTGGTGCGCTTCGGCGAGCGCTTCGGTTGTGTGGTGGTGGACAGCTACGGGTCGACCGAGGGGGGCGCCACCGTGCAGCGGACGCCCGACACGCCGCGCGGTGCGCTCGGCCGGGCCCCCGAGGGCACCATGGTCGTCGACCCCGACACCGCGCAGGAGTGCCCGCCGGCGCGCTTCGACCCCCACGGCCGCCTGGTCAACGCCGAGGAGGCCATCGGCGAGCTCGTGTCGGCCGGCGGGGCGGCGGGATTCGAGGGGTACTGGCACAACGACGAGGCCGAGCGGGCCCGCCTGCGCAACGGGTGGTACTGGACCGGGGACCTCGCCTACCGCGACCCGGATGGCTTCTTCTACTTCGCGGGCCGAGCCGACGACTGGCTGCGGGTCGACGGCGAGAACTTCGCGGCCGCGCCCGTGGCGCGCATCGTGGAGCGGCATCCCGACGTGGTGCTCGCCGCGGTGTACGCCGTGCCCGACCCGGTGGTGGGCGACCAGGTCATGGCGGCCCTGCAGCTGCGCCCGGGGGCGGTGTTCGACGCCGAGGAGTTCGCCGCCTTCATCGCCGCCCAGCCCGACTTCGGCACCAAGTGGGCGCCGCGCTTCGTGCGCGTGTGCACGGTGCTGCCCGTCACCGCCACGTCCAAGGTGCTCGTACGGGCATTGCGCGCCGAGCGGTGGAACTGCGCCGACCCGGTGTGGTGGCGGCCGGGCCGGGCCACCGGGACGCGCTACCAGCCGCTGCTCGAAGCCGACGTCGCCGACCTCGAGGAGTCAGTGCGGCGCTGACCGGTTCAGAGCCGAAGCCGAGTCCCTCAGGTCGTGCGTTTCGACTCGCGCTCGTGGCGTGCAGCACGCGTATTGTCTTGCAGCTCTGCGGGTGCAAGCGACCGGTGGATGATGGCCCGGGCCACATCGCTCAGCGGGATGCCGTTGCTCCGAGCATGACCGCGGAGCAACGCGAACGCCTCGTCCATGCCCACGTGCCGCCGTTCGGCCACGACACCCTTGGCCTGTTCGATGACGATCCGCGAGTTGAGTGCGCTCTGGAGCTGGCCGGCCAGATCGGTGCCATGCTTGATGGCCCGCTCTTGGAGGATACCGATGGTCGCCGCGTCGGCGAGCGCCTGCGTGAGGTTCACATCCTGGGCAGACAGCTCTCGGAGAACGGTGCTGAAGATGTTCATGGCCCCGATCACATCGCTGCGTAGCCGGAGCGGCAGGGCATGCACCATTTCGAATCCTGCTTCCCGAGCCCCGGCGGTGAACTGCGGCCAGCGGGCTCGGGAGTCGTCGAGTCGCGCGTTCAGCACCGGCTCACCACTGCGCAGGCAGTCCCGGCACGGGCCCTCGTCATTCTGGAACTCGATCAACTCGACCGCTCGCATGCGCTCTGTGGATGACGCCACGACTCGCAGCTCCCCGCGGGTGGCGGCCAAAGCGATGCCCACTTCCGCCGAGACCAGTAGCTCGGCGCACCGGTCGACCAGCATCGACATGAACTCGATCACGTCGAAGTCGGCGACGAGCGTGTCGGCCAGCTCCACGAACGTCCTGGCCAGCCACTCTTCGCGTGAGTCCATGATCACTCCCGACGCCTGGAAGCACCCCAGTGGATCCCTGGAGGCTTGTCTCGAGGGAACCAATGCTATTTGGCCACCGCTCGCTGCGTCGGGCGACGCCGTCAGCCGCTTCTCGGTGAGCGGAGAAGTCATGGTCTGTCGAACCTCAGTCGACCGGCCACCACGTCGGCGCCCACCTGATCGATGGGCCGCTCGGCGGCGAATGCGTATGCCCTGAGCCGCACGATGGCTTCGCCGATGGTGCAGTCACGCTGTGCGGAGATCATCCCGGTGGCCTGGTGCACGACCGCCCGGTCGTCATCGACAGCGATTCCCCAGGCCAAGACCTCCGGAGCCGCTCCGGCCTGGATCGCCAGCACCTGATCGGTGACCAGATCGGCGACCAACACCGCCGCGGAGAGCCCATCGCCTTTCAAGGCACCGGGCCGGTCGCTGTAGAGCACGAGCACCCCGAGTTTGATGGCCCCCAGCTGAAGCGGGAGCGCATAGACGCTCCGGATCTCGGTCTCGACCAGCGCCCGGGCGAACTGCGGCCAGCGGCTGGTGAACGAGGTGAGCTTGTCGACGAAGACCGGCCGCCCTTCGGTATAGGCGTCGCTCGCCGGGCCTTCGCCCAATGTGAACTCCAGGTCTTGGACGATCACCGGCACGCCATACGCGCTGGCGACACTCGACAACGTGCCGTCATTCATCAACACCACCGAAGCGCCACGCATGTGGAGCAGCCGGCTCGCCCTTCGACAGATGGTGGAAAGCGACGGCACGGCATCTTCAGTGTGCGCGACCAGTGCGGCCAGGAACTGGTCGGCATCCTCGGCGTTCATGATTCACCCCGCTTCCTTCCGACCGGCAAACCGGTACACCGGAAAGGCGGTAACGCGGTGAGCTGGTGCGGCTGCTCCTGTCACCTCGGATCGGCGAGCGGTGCCCGTCGGAGGGCCGGGACCATGGCGGTCTCGATGTCAGAGCGCCCGGCCGGCGCCGGTTGTGGCGGGGACCGGACATCTGGGATGTGGGCAGGATCGGCCGGTCGGCGTCAGGGCTCCGAGCCCGCGGCCACCTGTGGCGTGGCTCTCTTCGCCTTCTTGGCGACCTCGGGATCGCCCACCCCCGGCGCCGCATCGCGCCCTCGTGCCGGGACATCGGCGTCGTGGAGCATGGTCGCCGCCTTGTGCGTCGCCGCCTTGGCGACTGCGGGGGCCCCGTCGATCACGTCATGAGCCAACTCGGCCGTCTTGCGCCGGGCGCCGGACGCCATGTCCATGACAGAGCCACCGACCATCCCCGTCAATGCGCCGACGATGAGACCCTTCCAGGCGTTCTTCATGAGTTACCCGTTCTCTCTGTGGGATGGCCCGGGACCGGAAGATTCGCTCGGCGACGGATGAAGGGTCGCTCAGCGCACTTCCTCGTGCACCTCGGCGGTGCGACCCGCCGTGTCGGTCACTTGCCGGTCAAAGGTGCGATGCCCGCTGCCGGCCGGTCGGCGAGACGTGGCGTAGACAATCGCCGAGATGACGAGCCCGACCGCTCCGACGACCATGAGGATGACCCCCACCGTGGACAGCCGGAATCCGTGCCCCTGGGAGGTGACCGCCCAGTACATGACGGCACCCGCCGCGATGGAGATCATGCTGAAGACCATTCCTGCGAGACCCATCTGTCGTGCCTCCATTTCGTTGCCTGGCCGTCGGCCAAGTGCGAAAGAGGCGGGGTCTGGGACCCTTCAGCTCTCTCATCATAGCATCAGTGGCACTCGTTCGTGACGGCGGCCCGCGCCACGAGTGGGGCCCAGGACGATCCGTCGATGCGGGCAACCTCACCACGTGGCCCTTGTAGGGCGAAGCCGTCGGTGGTAAGAACGGGTGACCGCAGGTGCGGCCGAGACCCTTTCGGTCCTGTCTGCGACATCGTTGCCCCGGACCCTGGCCACGAAGGCGCCGAGCATGTTGCTCGAGCGCCGTTCAGTGGAAGGGAGGCAACGGAGATGTCTGCACCACGGTGGCTCCAACCACCGCTCCCCGTCTCCGGCCGTCCCCGAATCGATCGCGGGCCACCCGTGGCCCCGACGTCGTCCACTGCCGTTTTCTGGTCACGACCCGCAAGCGCAGGGCGTGATCGACAGCTCCCCGGTTCCCTTTCCGCACCGCGGTTGAACGGCGTCGCCCGCCCGACCCGGGTCTCGGGTGCGGAGGGGAACCGGGCCCCCTCTGTTGTTGTTGCAGACAGGGCACCGCTCGATCGAGGGCCCGTGGGTGATACCGAGAACGCCATCCCGGGGACGGTCGACACCACCGAGCGTTCCACCCTGACCGGGCTCCTCCGGCGGGTCGTCGCGCCGTTCGACGCGTAGCCTCCGCCCAGGAGTCAGCGGTCGGTGCCGAGGACCAGGCCGCTCGTGGGGACGCCGGTGCCCGCGGTGACCACCACGTGCTCGGTCCCCTCGACCTGGTTCACCGCCGTGCCCCGCACCTGGCGCACCCCTTCGGCGATGCCGTTCATGCCGTGGATGTAGGCCTCGCCCAGCTGGCCGCCGTGGGTGTTGGTCGGCAGCTTGCCGCCGGGCCCGATGTGCCCGTCGCGCAGGAACTCCTTGGCCTCGCCCCACTCGCAGAAGCCGAGCTCCTCGAGCTGGTAGAGGACGAACGGTGTGAAGTGGTCGTAGAGCACGGCGCACTGCATGTCGTCGGGGCCGAGGCCCGACGTCTCCCACAGCTGGCGCGCCACCACGCCCATCTCGGGCAGGTGCGTCATGTCGTCGCGGTAGTACGACGTCATCATGTCCTGCTGGG
Organism: Acidimicrobiales bacterium; assembly: GCA_035531755.1. Taxonomy (NCBI): domain Bacteria; kingdom Bacillati; phylum Actinomycetota; class Acidimicrobiia; order Acidimicrobiales; species Acidimicrobiales bacterium. The sequence goes on from DATKSK010000005.1 coordinate 36,533, forward strand.
CCCCCGAGCCCTGGGCCGCGGCCTGGATGACCGCCGGCGGGCGCGGGCAGTCGCGGGCGCGCTCGAGGCTCGTGACGACGATGGCTTGCCCACCGTCGGACTCCTGGCAGCAGTCGAGCAGCCGCAGCGGCTCGACGATCCAGCGCGACGCCTGGTGCTCCTCGAGGGTGATGGGCTTGCCGTAGAACCACGCGGCCGGGTTCGTCGCCGCGAAGGCACGGTCGGCCACCGCCACCCGGCCGAAGTCCTCGGTGGTGGCGCCGGCGGCATGCAGGTAGCGCTGGGCGAACATGGCCACCCACGACGCCGGGGTGAGCAGGCCCTGCGGCGCGTACCACGCGAATTGTGCGTTCTCGGCATTCGGCACCGGGGGCCGGCCCTGCACCCCGGTCCCGAAACGGTGGCCGGAGCGCTCGTTGAACGCCCGGTAGCAGACCACGACGTCGGCGACGCCGCTGGCCACGGCCATGGCCGCCTGGTGCACCGTGGCGCACGCCGCGCCCCCGCCGTAGTGGATACGGCTGAAGAACGTGAGGTCCCCCATGCCGAGGGTGCGGGCCACCTCGGTCTCGGGGTTGGTGTCGGCCGCGAACGTCACCAGGCCGTCGACTTCCGACGGCGCGATGCCGGCGTCGTCGAGTGCGGTACGCACCGCCTCGGTGGCCAGGCGCAGCTCGCTTCGCCCCGAGTCCTTGGAGAACTCCGTGGCGCCGATGCCGCTGATGGCGGTGGTGCCGGCGAAGGTGTGGCGGCGGGGGGACCTCGTGCTCATGGGACCCGCCTCATGAAGTGCTCGCACCGTCGCGGGGCACGGACAGCCGGACCGTCCCGGTCACGTGGTCGCCGCGACTGTTGGCGCCGCGCACGGCCACCTCCACCACGCCGCGCCCGTCGTCGCGGCCGGCAGGGACGTCGGTGGCGCTCACGGTGCCCGACAGCACCATGGTGTCGCCGGGGTAGTTGGGGGCGCCGAGGCGGATGGACACCGACTCGATGCGCGCGCCGGGGCCCGCCCAGTCGGTGACGAACCGGCCCACGAAGCCGTTGGTCGTCAGGATGTTCATGAAGATGTCGGGCGAGCCGCGCTCCTGCGCCAGGGACGGGTCGTGGTGCACGTCCTGGTAGTCGCGTGACGCCATGGCGGTGGCCACGATGAGCGTGCGCGTGAGGGGGATGGTGAGCTCGGGCAGGGTGTCGCCCACGGCGACGTCCCCGAAGCGCAACGTCCCGGCGCGCGGCGCGCTCACGGCGACGTCCCGGCGCCCGCGCCGCTGAGCCTCGCCGCCACCATCGACCCCAGGCGGGCGAGCTCGGCGCTCGGGCCCTGCAGCATCAGCTCGATCTGCTTGCCCCACAGGAAGTAGCGGTGGATCGGGTACTCGATGTCGGCGCCCATGCCGCCATGGAGGTGCTGCGTGGCGTGCACCACACGCTGGCCCGCCTCCGACGCCCACCAGTGGGCGACGGCGACGGCCTCGGCGGCGGGGAGCCCCTCGTCGATACGCCACGCCGCCTGCCAGGCCGTCACCCGGATGGCCTCGGTGTCGATGTACGCATCGGCGGCGCGCAGCATGGTGCCCTGGAACGACGACAAGGGGCGCCCGAACTGGTGCCGCTGGTTCAGGTAGGCGGCCGTCCGACGCACCGCCTCCTCGGTCACCCCGAGCTGGACGGCGCACAGGCCGGTGCGCGCCCGGTCGAGCGTCCACGCCACCACGGCGGCGCCGTCGGCGGCCCCGCCCAGGACGTCGGCAGCCTCCACCCGGGTGCCGTCGAAGGTGACGTGGGGATGGACCTGGCGATCGGTGGTGGTCGCCCGCTCGAGCGTCGTGCCGGCAGACGCCGGGTCCACGAGCGCCACGATCACCGCGCCCCCCGCACCGGGCGTGGCCCCGTCGACGGCCGCGGGGACGAGCACCCGGGTGGCGAGATGGGCCTGCGGCACGGCGTGGGCGGTGCCGTGGAGCCGCCAGCCGTCGCCGTCGCGCTCGGCGCGCACGACGGGGCGGGCACGCGCCGCGCTCACGTCGCTCAGCGCGGCGGACAGCCGGGCGTCGCCCGCCGCCACCGCCGGGAGCCAGCGCGCCTGCTGCTCGGGGGTGCCGAAACGGGCGACGGGCATCGCACCCGACACGAGCGTCGCCCACAGCGGGACGGGCGCCACGGCGCGGCCTTGCTGCTCGAGGACGAGGCACACCTCGGTGAGGCCCAGGCCCGACCCGCCGTGCTCCTCGGGGACCGCCAGGCCGAGCAGGTTGGCCTTGGCCAACTCGGACCACAGCTCGGCGTCGTAGCGGTCGGGGGTGCGCTCGACCTCGGCCACGCGCTCGGTGGCCGCCATGCCCGCGAAGATCGCCGCCGCGGCCTCGGACACCGCCGACTGCTCCTCGGTGAAGGTGAAGTCCATCAGGCGCTCCCCGCGTCCCCGGCCGCCCGGCCCGCCCCGGCACCGACGGGCGAGGCCGGGCGGAACATGGGTAGCGTGAGCTCGTCGTCGACGGCCACCATCTCGGCCACCACGGGCATGCCGATGCGCACGTCGGCGGGGTCGACGCCAACGAGGTCGGCCACCAGGCGCGTGCCCTCCTCGAGCGCCACCACGGCGATGGGCAGGGGGTAGTCGAACGCCGGCACCTGCGGGTGGTGGACCACCACGAAGCTGTACACCGTCCCCCGCCCACTGGCGGTGACGGTGTCCCAGTCGAACGATCCGCACGCCGCGCAGGCCGGTCGGGGCGGGTGGCGCAGCGTGCCGCACGCCGCGCACCGCTGCACGAGGAGCTCGCCCTGCTTGGCCCCGTCGAAGAAGAAGGCGTTGTCGTGGGTGACGGCCGGGCGCGGTCGGCGGGCCGCCGATCCGGTCTGGGCCGTCCCGGCGGGGGCCGTCTCGGCGCGCCGCGCCCGGGGCCGGAACCGCAGGATGCGGAACCGCATGGTGGCCACCTGCTCGCCGCGCTCGTCGGTGTAGTCCATGCGGGTCGTGACGAAGTGGCCGTCACCGAGCCCGGTGTGCTTCTCGGGCGACACCGACTCGATCACCGACGTCACGGTGAGCCGGTCGCCGAGCACGACCGGTCGGGCGTACTCCTGGTCGCAGTTCGTCGCCACCACCGAGGTGAACCCGGCATCGTCGAGGAGTGTGAACAGCTGCTCCTGTGCCGAGGGCCCCGACCCGTCGTCGGGGGCCGTCCAGCGCCCGTCGGGCTGCGAGCGGTAGCCGCGCATGATCCAGGCCTGCAGCATGGTGGGCGGCGCCACGATGCCCGGGAACCCGTTGGCGCGCGCCGCCTCCTCGTCGACGTAGACGGGGTTGTCGTCACCCATGGCGTCGACCCAGTGGCGGATCATCGCCTGGTTCACCTCGTCGCGGGCCTCCCCCGGGATACCGGTGGGCATGCCCTCGAAGGCCCGCAGCCGCGCCAGCAGCCCGTCGGCGCCGCCACCGGTGCCGGCATCGGCGTCCCCGCCTGTGCCGGCGGCGGCGTCCCCCCCTGTGCCGGCGTCCTGGGCGCGCGCCGCGCTCACCGTGCGGCCCTCGTCATGCCGAGGCCCGCCATGGCGACGATCTCGCGCTGGATCTCGTTGACGCCGCCACCGAAGGTGTTGATCTGGGCGTGGCGGGCGGTGCGCTCCAGCCGGCCCTGGATCACCGCACCGGGCGATCCCGGCGTGAGGTACCCGGCGGCCGCCGCGCCCACGATCCCGAGCAGCCGGCGGTAGATGTCGATGGAGCGCTCCACGCCGAAGACCTTCACCGTCGAGGAGTCCGCCGGGCTCATGGTGTCGGCGGCCAGCGACGCCGCCATGCGCCAGTTGAGGAGGTACATGGCGTCGAGCTCGGCCCGGCACCGGGCCAGGTCCGACTGCACCCAGGGCAGGTCGACGACGGCGCCGCCGTCGGGCGAGGGCGTGGCCACCGCCCACACCGCCACCTCGTCGAAGAGCTGCGACGCGAACCCGCTCCACGCCGCCAGCCCCACACGTTCGTGGTTGAGCTGGGTGGTGATCATCCGCCACCCCTCGTTCTCCTCGCCCACCCGGCGCTCGACGGGCACACGGACGTCCGCGTAGTACGTGGCGGTCGTCGACGCCCCGGCCACGGTGACGATGGGGCTCCACGAGAACCCCGGCGAGCCGGTGGAGACGCACAGGATGGAGATCCCCTTGTGCTTGGGGGCCTCGGGGTCGGTGCGCACCGCCAGCCACACGTAGTCGGCCAGGTCGGCGCCGCTCGTGAAGACCTTGGCCCCGTTCACGACGTATTCGTCGCCGTCGCGCACCGCCCGGGTGCGCAGCGACGCCAGGTCCGTGCCCGCCTCCGGCTCGGTGTAGCCGATGGCGAAGTTGACGTCCCCGGCCAGGATGGCCGGGAGGAAGAAGGCCTTCTGGTCGTCGTTGCCGTAGCGCATGATCGTCGGGCCCACGGTGTTGACGGTGACGAAGGGGAACGGGGCGCTGGCGCGGCGGGTCTCGTCGAAGAAGATGAACTGGTCGGTGGCGGGGCGCCCCTGGCCCCCGAATTCCTTCGGCCACCCGATTCCCAGCCAGCCGTCCCTGCCGATGCGCCGGACGACCTGGCGCCACAGCTCGCCGCCCTCCCCCACGTCACCGATGCCCTCGCGCACCTCGTCGGTGAGCAGCTCGGCGTAGTAGGCGCGCAATTCCTGGCGCAGGGCCAGCTGCTCGGGGGTCTCCTCCAGGAACATGGCGCCGTCCGTCTGCCGGTCCGGACCGGCTCGCCCGGTTCCGGCCATGGCTGTAACTCGTTCTAGTTTCGCCACGGTACCAGCCGTCCGGGCGGGCACGACAATCGCAGCCCGGGGACCGCGCCCCGCCGGCCCACCGGCCCGGGTCGCCACCCCGACGGAGCCGCCGCGCCACCCCACCTGCAGGTCCGGCGACCCGCCACCACCCTGCCCCGGTCGTTGGCCGGTGCCCCCACGGGGGCATAACATGACTGGAACACGTTCTGAAAACGCGGGTCCGGCACCGGCGGCCCGCGGCCCATGGCGGCCACGAGCCTGCGAGGCGGGCCGGGACGGATCACCGGAACACCGAGGAGGCGCCCGCCATGGAGCTCAGCGAGATCGACCTCACCGACTCGACCAAGTTCGTCCCCGCCGTCCCCCACGAGTGGTTCGCCCACCTCCGCCGCAACGCGCCCGTCTACTGGCACGAGGAGGCCGACGGCCCGGGCTTCTGGTGCGTGACCAAGTACGACGACTGCGTCGCCGTGAACCGGGACTACGAGCACTTCTCCTCGGCGAAGCGGGCCACGTTCCTGTGGGAGATGCCCGACGATGCCATCGAGCAGCTGCGGCTCATGATGCTCAACATGGACCCGCCCCTGCACACCCGGTACCGGCGCCTCGTGAACAAGGGCTTCACCCCCCGCATGATCGCCCAGCTCGAGCAGAAGATCCACGAGTCGGCCGACGCCATCATCGACGCCGTCATCGAGACGGGCCGAGCCGATTTCGTCACCGACATGTCCGCCGAGCTCCCGCTGCAGGTGATCGCCGACCTCCTCGGCGTGCCCCAGGAGGACCGCCACAACATGTTCGACTGGTCGAACCGCATGATCGGCCAGGAGGACCCCGAGTTCCAGACCGACGCCGCCGGTGAGGAGTACGCCCAGGAAGCCGCCATGGAGTTGTACGCCTACGCGGCCGAGCTCTTCGCCAAGAAGCGGGCCAACCCCGCCGACGACCTCATGAGCGTGCTGTCGACCGTCGAGCTCGAAGGAGACACGCTCTCGGAGCTCGAGCTCGAGCTGTTCTTCCTCCTCCTCACGGTGGCCGGCAACGAGACGACCCGCAACCTGATCTCCGGGGCGATGCACGCCTTCTTCCAGAACCCCGACCAGTGGCAGCGGCTCGTGCACGACCGCTCCCTGCTGCCGAGCGCCACCGAGGAGATGCTGCGCTTCGTCACCCCGGTGATGAACTTCCGCCGCCAGACGACCGGGCCGGTGGAGATCCGGGGGCAGCAGATCGGGGAGGACGAGAAGGTCGTCTTCTTCCACATCTCGGCCAACCGTGACGAGGACGTCTTCCCCGACCCCGACACCTTCGACATCGGGCGCACGCCCAACCCCCACATGGCCTTCGGGGGCGGCGGCCCGCATTTCTGCCTGGGGGCGAACCTGGCGCGCATGGAGATCCGTGTCATGTTCCAGCACATCCTCGACCGCATGCCCGACATCCGCCTCGACGGGGACGCACAGCGCCTGCAGTCGGCGTTCATCAACGGGGTGAAGCACCTCCCGGTGGCGTTCACCCCGGGCGCCCCGGTCGGGCGCTGACGAGCGGTCGCCGGGCGCAGGCGACCTGAGGGGGCGGGAAGATGATGCGGTTCCACCAGTCGGTGACGTTCCTGCCCACGCTGCAGGCGCTCGAGCTGGCCAAGGCGGCCGATGCCCAGGGCTACGACGGCCTGTACGTGTCGGACCACATGTTCTTCCCGCGCGACCGGCAGTCGCGCTACACCTACTCGACGCGCGAGGACGGTGCGCCGGGGTTCGGCGATCACTGGGACCCCGACACGCACTGGCCCGACGCCTGGTGCTTCATCTCCGCCATGGCGGCGGTGACCGAGCGCGTGCAGTTCACGACCGGTGTCTACGTGGCGCCGGCACGCGACCTCGTCACCGTGGCCAAGCAGGTGGGCACCGCCGCGGTGATCTCCTCGGGCCGCGTCGCCCTCGGTGTCGGCGTGGGGTGGTGCGCCGAGGAGTTCGAGGCCACGGGCCAGGACTTCCACACCCGCGGCAAGCGGCTCGACGACATGATCCCGGCGCTGCGCGCCCTGTGGGCAGGCGGCTGGGTCGAGTACCACGGGCCCGTCTACGACGTCCCCGCCATGCGCATGGAGCCCGCACCCCCGGGGCCCATCCCGATCATCGGCGGGGGCCATTCGGCGCCGGCGCTACGGCGGGCGGCCACGCTGTGCGACGGCTGGGTGGCGGCGGGCGCCTACAAGCCCGACCAGGCCCGTGCGTACCTCGGCGCCCTGGCCGAGGAGCGCCGACGCGCCGGGCGGGCGGAGGAGCCGTTCTCGATCTACCTGTCGCTGTGGGCGCGTCCCGATGCGGCGCTGTACCGGAGCTTCGAGGAGGACCACGGGGTCACCGACGTCCTGTGCGCGCCGGCCATGCTGGCGACGGTGGACCCGTCGGACCCGCCCGAGGCCCAGCTGCGCGCCCGGGTCGACGCCTCGGCTCGCTTCGCGGACGAGATCCTGGCCAAGATGCGCTGAGCGCGGCCCGGCACACGGGCCGGGGGACCGACGCCACGCCACGAGGAGGGCCCGATGGGGAGCCTGAAGCTCGGACTGCAACTGGGGTACTGGGGAGCCGGCCCGCCGGCCAACGCCCCCGAGCTCGTGGCCGAGGCCGAGCGACTCGGGTTCGACTCCATCTGGACGGCCGAGGCCTACGGGTCCGACGCCCTCACCCCGCTCGCCTGGTGGGGGTCGCGCACCGACCGCGTGCGACTGGGCACGGCCCTGTGCCAGCTGTCGGCACGCACGCCCACCGCCATGGGCATGGCCGCCCTCACGCTCGACCACCTCTGCGGGGGGCGCCTCGTGCTGGGCCTCGGCGTGTCGGGGCCCCAGGTGGTGGAGGGCTGGTACGGGCAACCCTTCCCGAAGCCGCTGGCCCGCACGCGCGAGTACGTGGACGTCGTCCGCCAGGTGCTCGCCCGGAAGGCGCCCGTCACCAACGACGGGCCGCACTATCCCCTGCCGTACCCGGGGGGCACGGGCCTGGGCAAGCCGCTCAAGCCGATCGTGCACCCGCTGCGCAACGACATCCCCATCGTCCTCGGCGCCGAAGGGCCCAAGAACGTGGCGCTGGCGGCGGAGATCGCCGACGGCTGGTTCCCGATCTTCTTCTCGCCGAACCACATGGGGGAATTCGCGTCGTCACTCCAGGAGGGGTTCGCCCGGCCCGGCGCCCGGCGTTCGCTGGAGGACTTCGAGGTGATCGCCTTCTGCCCGGTGGTCGTCGACGACGACGTCGAGCGGGCCGCCGACTTCTACCGGCCGATGCTCGCCCTGTACATCGGGGGCATGGGCGCACGGGAGATGAACTTCCACTTCGACGTGTTCGTGCGCATGGGGTTCGAGGCCGAGGCGCAGAAGATCCAGGAGCTCTACCTCGACGGGCACAAGGACGAGGCCGCCGCCGTGGTGCCGACCTCCATGGTGGAGAAGATCGCCCTGGTGGGCCCGCGCGACAAGATCCGCGACGAGCTCGACGCCTGGCAGGAGTCGATCGCCACCACCCTGCTGGTGGCGGGCAGCCCCGACACGCTGCGGATGATGGCGGAGTTCATGCTGTAGCCGGTGGTGGGGCGCCCGACACACCACGTCGACGCCCACGGCGGCCGGTAGGGTGGCGACGACCGGGGCCCGAGGTGAGCGTATGACCACATGGATGATCTACGGCGCCTACGGGTACACCGGGCGCCTGGTGGCCGCGCTGGCCGCCGAGCGCGGCGGACTTCCGGTGCTCGCCGGGCGCGACGAGCGGCGGCTGCGGGCCCTCGGCGAACGCTTCGAGCTCGAACACCGCATCGTCGATTTGTCCGACGCCGCCGCCTTGCGGGCCGCGCTGGACGGCATCGACGTCGTGGCGCACTGTGCCGGCCCGTTCTCCGCGACGTCCCTCGCCATGGTGGACGCCTGCCTGGCCACCGGGACGCACTACCTCGACATCACCGGGGAGATCGACGTATTCGAGGCGGTGCTCGCCCGCGACGACGAGGCCCGCGACAGGGGTGTCGTCCTGCTGCCCGGGGCCGGCTTCGACGTGGTCCCCTCCGACTGCCTGGCCGCGTTGCTGGCGCGGGCGATGCCGGACGCGGTCTCGTTGGAGCTCGCCATCCGCGCCACCGGTGGCGTGAGCCCCGGCACGGCCCGCACGGCGATGGAGTCGCTCGGCACGGCCGGGCGTGCCCGGGTCGCCGGCATCATCGCCGCGGTGCCCGGGGACCGCCGCCGGCGCACCGTGGACTTCGCCGACGGGCGCGCCACGGCGCACGCCATCGCCTGGGGCGACGTCTCCACCGCGTACCACTCCACCGGGATCCCGAACGTCGTGGTGTACGCCGCCCTGCCGCCTGCGCTCGTGCCGATGGTGGCGCTGGCCCAGGTCGCCGGGCCGGCGGCCCGCAGCCGGGTAGTCCAGGGGATGCTCAAACGCGTGGTCGGCCGGCTACCCGGACCGTCGGCGCAGACCCGGGCGAAGACGCAGGGCCAGCTGTGGGGCCAGGTCACCGACGCCTCGGGACGGTCGGTGGCGGGCACCGTGACCACGCTCGACCCCTACGACCTGACCGCCGATGCCGTGGTGCGGATCGCCGATCGCCTGGGCGCCGGTGCGGTCGCCCCCGGGGCGTACACACCGTCGAGGGCCCTCGGGGCCGACTTCGTGCGCGAGCTCGACGGCGCCACGGTGCACGCCATCGGCTGACGGCGGAGTACGCCGAACGGTCAGGCGGGCTCGGTGGCGAGCACCTCGCCCAGCCGCAGCAGGCTGGCCGTGGCACCGCCCAGGGACAGCGCCAGGTGCTTGGTGAGCAGGTAGTAGCGGTGCAACGGGTAGTCGCGGTCGACGCCCACACCGCCGTGGAGGTGCTGCGCGGCGTGCACCACCCGCTGGGCGCCGTCGTCGGCCCAGAACTTGGCCACGGCGACCTCCGCCGTCGCCGGCAGGCCCTCCGACAACCGCCACGCCGCCTGCCACGCGGTGAGCCGCACGGCCTCGGCGTCGATGTAGGCGTCGGCGGCGCGCTGGCCCACCGCCTGAAAGGTGGCGATGGGCTTGCCGAACTGCTCGCGCTGGGCCGTGTACTCGGCGGTGAGCTTCACGGCGGCCTTGCAGGCGCCCGCCACCTGGAGGCACAGCGCCGCCTCGGCGTGCTCGAGCAGCCAGCGCAGGGCGTCGGCGCCGTCGGGACCGGCCACGAGGACCTCGCCCGCCCCCACGACCACGCCGGCCAGGTCCATCTCGGCCTCGATCTGGCGGCTGGTGGCCTCCTGGGTACGACGCATCACGCCGGGGGCGGCGGTGTCCACCACGAACAGCCCGATGCCGTCGTCGGTGCGGGCCGAGACGATCACCGCACCGGCGAGCATGCCGGCGGGGACGTACGACTTGGCGCCGTCGATGCGCCACCCGTCGCCCTGGCGGGTGGCCGTGGTGGCGGGGTCGGCGGGGTCACCCCCCTCTTCCACCAGCGCGGCGGTGAGCACCAGGTCGCCGGCCACCATGGGGTCGAGCCAGCGTCGCTGCTGCGACTCGTCGCCGAACTGCGCTATCGGGGCGGCACCGAGGACGACGGCGGGCACGACGGGCACCGCCGCCGCGGCCCTCCCGGCCTCCTCGGCCACGATGCCGGCGGCCACGAAGCCGAGCCCCGCGCCACCGGCCGACTCGGGCAGGGACGCGCCCAGCAGCCCGGCGGAGGCCAGCGCGGCCCACAGCGTGCGATCGAAGCGGTCGTCGGTGGCCTCCACCTCCTTCAGGCGCTCGGGTGTGGCGAGGTCGGAGAAGAGGCGCGCCGCGAGCTCGCGGAGGGTCTCCTGCTCCTCGGTGAAGGAGAAGTCCATGTCGTCTCCTGCCTAGCGAAGCGACCGCGGCATGCCGAGGCCGAAGATGGCGATCAGGTCGCGTTGGATCTCGTTGGTGCCGCCGCCGAAGGTCAGGATGACGAGGCCCCGGGTGTAGGCCTCGAGCCGACCGTGCAGGACCTCGGCCGACGAGCCCCGGCGCAGGTAGCCGGACTGGCCGACGACCTCGGACAGCAGCCGGAGCGCCTCCATGTAGAACTCGGTGCCGAAGACCTTGATGCTCGAGGCATCTGCCACGTCGAGACGCCCCTGGGTGCCGTTCCAGGCGACCTTCCAGTTGATGAGCCTGAGGAATTCGAGCTTGGCGTGGACGCGGGCCAGGTGGATGCGCACCCACTCCTGGTCGATCACCCGGCGCCCGTCGGCGAGGGTGGTGTCCTGCGCCCACGTGCGCACGTCCCCGAGGGCGCGCTCGATGATGCCCGGCGAGCAGAGCGTGACTCGCTCGTGGTTGAGCTGGTTGGTGATGAGGCTCCACCCGTTGTGCAGGCCGCCCACCACGTTGGTCAGCGGGACCCGGACGTCCTCCCAGTACGTGGTGTTGATGTTGTGGTCGCCGATGAGCGACATCGGCACCACGCGCACGCCGGGCGTGTTCATGGGGACGATCACCATGGAGATACCCTTGTGCTTCGGGGCCTCGGGATCCGTCCGCACCGCCAGCCAGCAGTAGTCGGCGTCACCGGCGAGGGACGTGAAGATCTTCTGACCGTTGATGACGAGCTCGTCGCCGTCCACCACGCCGCGCGTCTGCAGGGCGGCGAGGTCGGTGCCGGCGCCGGGCTCGGTGTAGCCGATGCAGAAGTGGATCTCCCCCGCCAGGATCTTCGGCAGGAAGAAGGCCTTCAGCTCGTCACTGCCGAAGTTCATGATGGTGGGGCCGACGGTGTTGATCGTGAGCATGGGCACCGGGGCACCGCAGCGCATCGACTCGTCGAAGAAGATGAACTGCTCGATGGCCGAGCGGCCCTGGCCCCCGTACTCCTCGGGCCAGCCGATCCCGAGCCAGCCGTCGGCCGCCATCTGCTTCACGATCCGGCGGACGGTGGGCCCGATGCCGTGGCTCTGGGACAGCTCCTCCTCGACCTCGGGGGTGAGCAGGGTGGCGTAGTAGTCGCGCAGCTGCTGACGAAGCGCCTGCTGCTCCTCGGTGTACCCGATCTCCATGCCCGCCCTGCCCTTCTTCCGGGTCGAACTTGGAACAGGTTACAGTTCTGCCCGCTCGAAGGGCCAGCTGCCGCCCCTACGCTCGGGCCCGTGGACGGCCCGCCGGTAGTCGAGCTGGTGGCCGCCGCCGTGGTGCGCCCGCTGCGCCACGCCGTCCTGCGACCGGGGTGGCCTGACGCCGAGTCCGCCTACGAGCGCGACGACGACCCGGCGAGCGCGCACGTCGCCCTCCGCATCGCCGACGACGACGCCGACGACGCCGACGACGCCGACGCCGGGAGTCCGACGCCGGGCACGACCGGGATCGTGGCGGTCGGGACCGTTCTTCCCGAGGCCCCACCGTGGGAGCCCGCCCGGGCTCGGGCCTGGCGCATCCGGGGCATGGCGACCCGCGACGATCAGCGCGGTGCCGGACTGGGCACGCTGGTGGTGCGGGCCCTCCTCGACCACGTCGGCGCCCAGGGGGGTGGCCTGGTGTGGTGCAACGCCCGCGTCCGCGCCTCCACCCTCTACGAACGTGCCGGTTTCGTGTCGCGCGGTGCCGTCGACGTGCCCGGGATCGGCCCGCACCTGCAGATGTGGCGGACCGTCGACGCCCTCGACGGCTCGCCCGACGACGCCCTCGACGGCTCGCCCGACGGCTTGCCCGACGGCTGACGGGGGTCGGGCACCCGGAGGAAAGCGGTCAGGGGCGGCGGTCGGGGCGGGTGGTCACGACAGGGCCTCCTGGAGCGCGCTCACGCACTCGTCGATGGCACGTGCCCCGCCGTCGACGATGGCGTCGAGGCTGACGAACCCGTGGATCATGCCGTCGTAGCGCGCCACGCGGGCCTCCACGCCGGCCTCCTCGAGGCGTGCACCGTAGGCCTCGCCCTCGTCGCGCAGCGGGTCGAATTCGGCGGTGACCACCAGGGCGGGAGGCAACCCCGACAGGTCGTCGGCGAACAGCGGCGACAGCGTGGGGAGTCGCCGGTCGACGTCGTCGGGGAGGTAATGGCCCATGAACCAGTCCATCTCCTCCCGGGTGAGCAGGTAGCCCTCGCCGTTGAGCCGGTGCGACGGCGTGGACATGGTGAGGTCCGTGGCCGGATAGATGAGGAGCTGGAAGGCGACCGGCGGTCCCCCGGCGTCGCGTGCCAGCAGGCTGACGACGGCCGAGAGGTTGCCCCCGGCACTGTCGCCGGCCACGGCCAGCCGGGCGGCATCGCCACCCAGCGCGGCGGCGTTCGCCGACACCCACCGCAGGGCGTCGAAGGCGTCGTCGACGGCGGCCGGGAAGCGGTGCTCGGGGGCGAGCCGGTACTCGACGCTCACCACCACGGCGGGCACCCTCGTGGCGAGCTGCTGGCACAGGGGATCGTGCGACTCGATCCCGCCGATCACGAAGCCGCCGCCGTGGAAGTACACCACCACCGGCAGCGGCCCCTCGGCGTCGGGGCGGTACACGCGCACCGGGATGTCCCCGCCCCGGCCCGGCACGGTCCGGTCCGATGTCGGCGCGGGTGCCTCGGGGGCGCGCGCCAGCAGGGCGGCGAGCTTCATGACCTCGCGGGCCTCTGCCGGGGAGGACGTCGAGATCGGCTCGGTCGTATCCTCGAAGCCGTCCAGGAACGTCCGTACCTGCGGGTCGACGGGCATGGTGCTCTCCCCTCCCGGTGCTGCGACGCCGGCCACCGTAGCTCGCGCCCGCGCCATGCCGGTCGCCGGCCGCTAACCTGCGCGCCGTGGAGACCCCGGCGCCGCTCGGGTGCCCGCGGCCCGGCGTTCCCGCCGCCACGGCGTGGGTGGGCCTCGTGTGCCTCGCCGCCGTCGGGCTCGGCGTGTTCGCCCGCTTGTGGCTGCTGTCGAACTCGCCGGTCAACTCCGACGAGGCCGTGGTCGGCCTCATGGCCAAGCAGGCCTTGCACGGGCACCTGCACACCTTCTACTGGGGCCAGGACTACGGCGGGGTCGAGCCGCTCGGGCTCGCCGTGCTCTTCGGGGTGTTCGGCACCCACGCCTGGCTGATCCGGGCCTGCCCCGGGCTGATCGAGGCGGCGGCGTGCGTCGTGCTGTGGCGCCTCGGGCGGCGGATGTTCGGCACCGGGGTGGGGGGCGTGGCGGCGGCGCTGGCGTGGGTATGGCCCGAGTCCGACGTCCGAAACTCCGTGCAGGCCTTCGGCTTCCGGGGTGCGCAACTCGTGTGCGGGCTCCTCGTGCTGCTGGCGGCACTCCGCATCTCCACGGGCGAGGACCGCCGCTCGACGTGGGCGCTCCTCGGCGCGGCGGCGGGCGTCGGGTGGTGGGCGTCACCCGAGATCCTCTACTTCGCGGTCCCCGCCGCGCCCTTCGTGGCGTGGTCGGCGTGGCGCCGGGGTGGGCGGGCGGTGGCGGCGGACGGCGGCGTCCTCCTCGGCGCGCTCGTCGCCGGCATGCTCCCGTGGCTGTACACCAACGCGCACACGCACTTCGCGTCGCTGCGCGTCGGGTCGCACTACGGCGCCGCCGACGGCACCTACCTGCACCGGCTGGGGATCCTGTTCTCGAAGACCCTGCCGATCATCCTGGGGACGCGGGCCATGCAACGCGGCACGTGGCTGGGCGGCGCGGCCGGACCGGTCCTCTACGGCGTGCTCCTGGTGGTGCTGGTGCTGTCGCTGGTCGTGCTCGCCCGCCGCGTGCCCCGGGCGCGCCTCCTCGTCGTGGCACTGGTGGCCTTCCCCTGGCTCTATGCCCGGGCCCCCACCGGCTACTGGCAGGACGGCCGCTTCGCCGTGTACTTCCCGCCGCTCATCGCCCTGGCCGTGCTGGGCGCCGGCAACGAGGTCATCGGCGTCGTCGCCCGGGGCCCGTGGCGCCGGACGGCCCGGGCCGTCCTGGTCACCGCCGTCGTGGCGGCGGCCGGTGTGTCCGCCGTGCAGACGTTGGACGTGGTGACGACGTTCGCCGCCCGACCCTTCGCCATCACGGGTGCAAGGACCGAAGCGACCCCGGCGTCGGTCGCCTCGGGGCTGCGCCGGGCGGGGATCACGGACGCCTACGCCGAGTACTGGGTGGCCTACGCGCTGGACTTCGTCTCCGGCGGGTCGGTGACGGCCTCGCCGACCGACTCGGTCCGGGCCCCCGACGTCGCCGCCGACGTGGCGGGCGCCGGCAACCCCGCCTGGCTGTTCCCGGGCCCGACGGCGTCCGACGTGCGGCGCACCACCGCCGGCTTCCCCAACGCCGCCGACCCCGACGGTCTGAGCGCAGCGCGCTTCGCCGCCGTCCTCGCCCGCGGGGGCGTGGCCACCCGCACGGTGGCCGTGGGCCCCATGCGGGGGGTGGTCCCGTCGGTGCGGATCACGCCCGGCGACCTGCACCGGCTCGAGACGACGGGGCACCGCTGAGCCCGGCTTGGGTCGTACCCGGTGGCCTGTGCCAACCTAGGGCCCTTCCCCAGCACACACCGAGGAGCCGACACGCATGCCCGACGCCGTCATCGTCGCCACCGGAAGAACGCCCATCGGGCGCGCCATGAAGGGCTCCCTCGTGAGCTGCCGGCCCGACGACCTCGCCGCCCTGGTCATCAGAGAGGTCCTGGCCAAGGTGCCGCAGCTCGACCCGGCGCTCGTCGAAGACGTCATGCTCGGGTGCGGGCAGCCGGCGGGCGAGGCGGGCTACAACGTCGCCCGCGTGGCCGCCATCCTCGCCGGGGTGGACGTGCCCGGGGTGACCGTCAACCGGTACTGCTCCTCGTCGCTGCAGACCATCCGCATGGCGGCCCACGCCATCCGGGCCGGCGAGGGTGACGTCTTCGTGGCCGCCGGCGTGGAGACGGTCAGTCGCTTTCAGTTCGGGGCCTCGGACACCGGTCCGCACAACCTGGCGTTCGCCGAGGCCGAGGCCCGCACCACGGCCCGGGGCCCGGCGGTCACCGAGCCCTGGACACCGCTCGGGGGGCTCCCCGACGTGTACATGGCCATGGGCCAGACGGCGGAGAACGTGGCCGAGTACGAGAAGGTGAGCCGCCAGGAGATGGACGAGTTCGGGGCGCGCAGCCAGAACCTCGCCGTCGAGTCGCAGAAGAACGGCTTCTTCGAGCGCGAGATCATCCCGGTGACGCTCGAGGACGGCACGGTGGTCACCGAGGACGACGGCCCCCGGCCCGACACCACGGTCGAGAAGCTCGCGCAGCTGAAGCCGGTGTTCCGTGAGGGTGGGACGGTGACCGCGGGCAACGCCTGCCCCCTCAACGACGGTGCCGCCGCCGTGGTCGTCATGTCGGACACCAAGGCGAGCGAGCTCGGCATCACGCCCCTGGCGCGCATCGTGTCGAGCGGTGTCTCCGCGCTCGACCCCGAGATCATGGGCCTCGGCCCCGTCGACGCATGCCGCCAGGCCCTCAAGCGCGCCGGGAAGACGATCGACGACATCGACCTGGTCGAGATCAACGAGGCCTTCGCCGCTCAGGTGATCCCGTCGGCGAAGCACCTCGGCATCGAGTGGGGGAAGCTCAACGTGAAGGGCGGCGCCATCGCGCTGGGCCACCCCTTCGGCATGACCGGCGCCCGCATCATGACGACCCTGCTGAACGCGCTCGAGGACGACGGCAAGACCTGGGGCCTCGAGTCGATGTGCGTCGGCGGCGGCCAAGGCATGGCCATGGTCGTGGAGCGCCTGTCCTGAGTCGGCGGACAGGGGCACAGGGCACGAGGGCTGATTCCACGTGAGCGGCGCCATCTACGACGTGGGATCGATCTGGGAGCTCGTGGCGGCGCGCGCGGGGGCGTCCGGAGACCGGCGCATGCTCGTCGACGAGTCCGACCGGGCGCTCACCTTCGGCGAGTTCCGGGACCGCTGCGAGGTGGTGGCCGCCGGACTGCACGCCATGGGCGTCGGGTCCTCGACCGTGGTGTCGTGGCAGCTGCCGACCCGGTTCGAAACGGTCGTGCTCTCGTGCGCGCTCGCCCGCCTCGGTGCGGTGCAGAACCCGATCATCCACATCTACCGCGAGCGCGAGGTGGCCTTCGCCCTGCGCCAGACCGGCGCGGAGTTCTTCTTCGTGCCCGGGGTGTGGAAGGGCTTCGACTACGTCGCCATGGCCGAGTCGATGGCGGCGGGGCTCGACCGGCGACCGACGGTCGTCGTGGCCTACGACTCGTTGCCCGAGGGCGACCCGGCGACGCTGCCGCCCCCGCCGGCGGGGGGTGACGACGAGGTCCGCTGGATCTACTACACGTCGGGCACGACCTCGGACCCCAAGGGTGTGCGCCACACCGACACGACCCTGGTGACCGGCGGCCGGGGGCTCGCCATCGCCCTCGACATGAGCGAGGACGACGTCGGGTCCATCGCCTTCCCCTTCGCCCACATCGCCGGCCCCGACTACCTGGTCATGGTGCTCGCCAACGGATGCTCGGCCGTGCTGCTGGAATCGTTCGTGCCCGAGACCGCCGTCGAGGTGTTCTCACGGCACGGCGTCACCATGGCCGGCGGCAGCACGGCGTTCTACTTGGCGTACCTCAACGAGCAGCGCAAGCAGCCGGGCAAGAAGATCATCCCGTCACTGCGGCTGCTGTCGGGCGGCGGAGCGGCGATGCCGCCGGAGGTGTTCCACGAGGTGGGCCGCGAGATCGGCGTGCCGGTGGCCCACGGCTACGGCATGACGGAGATCCCCATGATCTGCATGGGCTCGCCCACCGACACCGATGAGCAGCTCGCCAACACCGTGGGCAAGCCGGTGTCGGGCGCCGAGATCCGCATCGTGACCCTCGACGAGGACGAGGCCCCCACCGGCGTGGACGGCGAGGTGCGCGTCCGGGGCCCGATGGTGTGCAAGGGCTACACCGACCCGGCGCTCTCCGCCGAGTCGTTCGACGCCATGGGCTACTTCCGCACCGGCGACGTGGGGCACGTCCGGCCCGACGGTCACGTGGTGCTCACGGGACGGCTGAAGGACATCATCATCCGCAAGGGCGAGAACATCTCGGCCAAGGAGATCGAGGACCTGCTCTACACCCACCCCAAGGTGGGCGACGTGGCGGTCGTCGGGTTGCCCGACCGCGCCCGCGGCGAGCGGGTGTGCGCGGTGGTCGAGACCGCCGAAGGGGCGGAGCCGCTCGGCTTCGACGAGATGGTGGCCTACTTGCGCGCCGCGGGGCTGATGACCCAGAAGGTCCCCGAGCAGCTCGAGGTCGTCGACGCCCTCCCGCGCAACGACACGCTGAACAAGGTGCTGAAGTACAAGCTGCGCGAGGAGCTGGCGGCCAAACCGTTCGACGGCTGACCCCCCGAGCGACGACCACACGATCGCCGTCGGGGCCCGGATCGGTCGCGGGACAAGTCCCGCCACCGACGGGGGCGTCGGCCCGGCGGCATTATCCGCCCGTCGGGTGCTGGGCCTCCTGCCCGCCCTTCACGGCGCGCGACCGTTGCACTCGTTGCACTCGTTGCACTCGTTGCGCACGGCGTGCCCGACGCACGGAGACGAGCAGCAGCGCGGTCACGAGCACCGGCATCGAGCCCACGGTCACCGCCCGCGCCACGCCGTTGTGGGCCAGCAGCGCCACCACCCCCACGGCGAGGACGGCACCCGCCAGCAATTCGGGGGTGTCGCCGATCAGGAAGTCCCACCAGAAGTGGCCGAAGGCGGCGATCCACCGCGAGGACGCGGTCGGCGGCGTGCCGGCGGGAGGTGACCCGCCGTCGGGGCGGGCGGCCTCAGGCGACTTCGACACCGGGGCTCCGTTCGCCCTCACCGCTCACGGCGCGCGTCGTGGCGAGCCCCGACAACGCGACGGTGGCCCACGCCACGGCCCCGTATGCCGCCACGAGCACCGGGATGGCGAGGTCGGCGCCCGGCCAGCGCACGCCGACACCCTCCCCCGCCCAGAAGGTCCCGAAGCTCACGAGCATGAGGCCGACGGCCATCTTCATGGCGTTCTCGGGCACCCCGGCGAGTTGTCGGGCCACCACGGCGCCGACCGCTCCCACGACCACGACCGCGGCGCCCGCGCCGGCTGCGGCGAGGCCCAGCCGGTGGGAGGCGGCACCCAGGGTGAGCACGATCACCACCACCTCCAGGCCCTCGAGGAACACGCCCTTGAAGGCGACGACGAAGGCCGTGGTGTCACGCCCGGTCGAGAGTTGCGCCACCTGTTCGGCGAAGATGGCGTCCTCGTCGTGCTTGGCCTTGAGCCCCGCGGCACGCAGCACGGCCTTGCGCAGCCACTGCAGGCCGAAGACGAGCAGGAGGCCGCCCACGACGACCCGCAGTCCCCCGAGCGGCACGTAGTGGACGAGTGCGGGCCCGATGGCGGTCACGAGGACCGCCAAGACGGCCAGGGCGGTGCCGGCCCCCTGCAGCGCGGAGCGCCACCCCCGGGTGACACCGGCGGCGGCGACGATGGTCAGGGCCTCCACCATCTCCACGGCGCTGGCCAGGAAGACCGACACCACCAGGACGATGTTGCCGCTGCGCACGTCAGGCCCCCGACGAGGGACCCGGCAGGCCCGCGGTGCGCGTCGTCATGAGGCCAGGGTAGGCGCGCCCCGGCGCGCTCGCCCACGGGGGCGGCCGGGCGAACCCGGCACGAGCGCCCATCGGGCGGTATGGTGCGCGCCGTGGGCTCGCCGGACACCACGCTCATCGCCAGGTTGGTCCCCGAGGGCCCCGTCGACGTCCGGATCGTCGCCGACACCGTGGATTTCTACCGGCTCGTGGCCGATCGGGTCGACCCGGCGGGGTTCGGGGCCGCCAGCCTGGCCCTCGACTGATCTGACGAGAGCGGGCACACATGGGCACGTGGGATCGCGCCGAGCTCCAGGCGGCACACGACAACTACCTGGCGGTCGCCAACGAGGCGGGGCGCACCGGTGACTGGCGCCCGTGGGTGGACCTGTTCACCGAGCACGCGGAGTACGTCGAACACCTCTTCGGTCGGTTTGTCGGGCGCGACGCCATCCTGAGATGGATCTCCACGACCATGGCGCAGTGGCCGAACACCGAGATGACGATGTTCCCCCACGACTGGTGTGTCTGCGACGAGGAGCGGGGCTGGTGGATCTGCCAGATAGAGAACAGGTTCAACGACCCCGGTGACGGAGAGGTCTACCAGTCCCCGAACGTCACGATCCTGAAGTACGCGGGCGGCATGCGCTTCTCCTCCGAGGAGGACGTCTACAACCCCGCCAACTTCGCCCCGGTGGTGCAGGCGTGGGTGGCGGCCAAGAAGGCGCACTCACCGAGCGACGCCTGACCCGATGGCCGCGGACGGGTGACCGACGCCGATCCGGGGGCGTCGCAGGATCTGCAGGCGGTGGTGCTGCGGACCCCCGACGAGCGTTTCGCCGGGCTCGAGGGCTTCCCGTACGAGCCGCACTACGTCACCGTGCGCGCCGAAGGCGTGGAGCCGCTGCGCATGCACTACGTGGAGTCGGGCCCGGCCGAGAGCCCGGTCGTGCTCCTCGTCCACGGCCAGCCGACGTGGTCCTACATGTACCGGACGGTGATCGACGAGCTGGCCGGACGAGGGCTGCGGGCCATCGCCGCCGACAACATCGGCTTCGGCCGGTCGGACAAGCCGGCCGAACCGACCGACTACACCTTGGAGCGCCACGTCCAATGGGTGGCGAGCTTCGTCGACGCACTCGACCTGCGTGACGCCACGCTCGTGGTGCACGACTGGGGAGGCCCGATCGGGCTGAGCGTGCTGGCGGGCGCCCCGCACCGCTTCGCCCGCGTGGTCGTCGCCAATACCGTCCTGCACACGGCCGACCCCGCGCTCGACGGTGTCCTCACCTGGGCCAACCACGGGCTCGGCGAGTCCCGCGTCGTCCTCGAGGAGGCCTTGCTCGACTACGTGCGGTACTGCCAGCGCGTGCCCGACCTGGTGGCCAGCCATCTGGTGTACTCGGCGGCCGGCCCGCTCTCCCCGGCGGTGCGGGCCGCGTACGACGCGCCCTTCCCCGGCCGCGCCTTCACCGCCGGCATGCGGCAGATGACCGGGCTCATCCCCCTGACCCGCAACGACCCCGGGGCCGCCATCGGGCGCCGGACCATGCAGGCGCTCGAGCAGTGGGACCGGCCGTTGCTCACCGCCTACTCCGACGCCGATCCGGCCACCCGGGGGTGGGAGACCGTCTTCCGGCGACGAGTGCCGGGGGCGGAGGGGCGGGCCCACCCCACGATCCGCGGTGCCGGCCACTTCGTCCCGGAGGAGCGCGGGGAGGAGCTCGGCCGGATCGTGGCCGAATTCGTCGAGACCACGTAAGAGGCCGCGCGGATAGGTGAGTAGTCCAGTGACCAGGACATTGATGGCGCGGACCTGAGCAAGAAACATCCACCGGTCGTGGTGGTGGCCCCAAGAGACTTGGGGTTCTGACCCAACCACCAACGACCAAGTGGAGGTTCCCACCATGATGCGCGCGCTCGACCCTGAAGTCCAAGATGCCGTCTGGGCTGCTGCGGAACCCCTGATCCCGCCCGCCGCTTCGGATCACCCACTCGGCTGCCACCGACCGAGGATCTCCGATCGGATCTGCTTCGACGGCATGCTTGTCCGCCTGGCGACGGGCTGTTCGTGGGAAGACGCCGAGCGCCTCATGGGCAACAAGGTGTCTGACACCACGATGCGGTCACGCCGAGACGAGTGGATCGACGCGGGGGTCTTCGACGCGTTGGAAGATGAGGCGCAGCGCGCCTACGACAAGATCATCGGTCTCGATCTCTCCGACACCTCGGTCGACGGCTCCTTGCACAAAAGCCCTTGTGGGGGCGAGGGAACGGGGAAGAATCCCACCGACAGGGCGAAGCTCGGATGGAAGTGGTCGATCCTCACCGACCTGAACGGCATCCCGATCGGAGTGGCCGTCGACGGCGCCAATCGCAACGACTCGGTCATGTTGGCTCCGACGCTCGACGACGCGGCAACGCGCGGCCTGCTCTTGGACATCGAGACGATCCACCTCGACCGGGGCTACGACTCAGAAGCGACCCGCACCCGACTTGCCGAGCGCGACATCGATGACGCCGTCATCGCCAAGAAGCGCAGGAAGGGGGCGGCGAAGGGCAAGAACCCCCAACCGATGGGGATGCGTTGGCCGGTTGAACGCACCAATTCGTGGCTCAGCAACTTTGGCCAACTCCGCCGAAACACTGATCGCAAGTCCATTCACCGGCGCACGCAGTTGTCGCTGGCCGTCGTCTTGCTGCTCACGGCCAAGCTCATCGACTGGCGTAATCGCTGGTCACCGTGCTCGGTACCTATCCGCTGAGGCTCTAA
>DATKSK010000006.1 GCA_035531755.1 Acidimicrobiales bacterium
TCGGTGGTGGTCGACGTCACGGTCGTGGTGGGCCCGAGGGTGGTGGGGGGGGCCACCGTCGTGGTGGTGCCCGGACCCGATGCCGTGGCGATCGTGGGCGCCTGCGGGGACCCCGACGGGGCGCGCGACGTGATGCCCGTCGGCTCGCTGTTGTTCGGGTACGCCGAGCAGGTCAGGTTCAGTGAGCTGCCCGCCACGTTCAGGGTCAGCTGCGCCTTCTTGTCCTGGGTGACGGTGATCGGCCCGCCCGACGCCGTGAAGGGCCCCACCGTGCCCGCCGTCGGCGGGATCACCAGCAGGAGGCCGGTGCTGGGGACCGGGCTCGGCAGCGGGACGTCGAACGACATCGGGCCGCTCGAGATCGAGCTCGGCGTGGCGCCGGTGACGTCCACGGTGCTCAGCGCCGTGCCGGCGATGTCGCTGTTGCCGAGGGCGGCGGCCGCCGACGAGATCGACGACGGGAGGGGCACCTGGGTCTGGTAGTCGACGACGGTGAACTGCTGGCCGGCCGACGGGTCGGCCGGTGAGACCTGGGCGGTGGTGACGACGTCGTTGAGGACGATGTTCCCCACCGGCGTGCCCGGGCAGTACAGCTCATAGGGAGTGGCGCCGTTGGTGGGGACCGTGACGGGCGGCGGCAGCGTGGTCGTTGGGGTGACGGTGACGCCGAGCTCCGTCAGGACGGAGAAATCGGTCTGGGTCTCGCCCACCGCCCAGCACGCCGTCGCCGACGGGCACGACACCCCCGACACGGCCACGACATCGGTCGGCACACCCTGGACGCTCCACAGGCTCCCACCGTCGGTGGTGGCCACGATCACGCCACTGCCGCCGAACGCGATCGGGGGCACGAAGACCCCGGGGAAATAGTTCACCGACCCTGCGACCGCCCAGCAGTCACTGGTGGTGGGACACGAGATGTCGGACAGGCCTCCCACCCCGAAGGGGAGGAGCTGCGTTGCCCACGTCGTGCCGCCATCGGTGGTGGCCAGGACCCCGCTGCCGTTGTAGGGGCTCCCGATGGCCCAGCACGTGGTGGCGGAGGGGCACGACACCGCCGACAACGGCCCGGAGTCGCGCGGGACGGACTGGAGGGCCCAGGCGGCACCGCCGTCCGTGGTGGCGACGACTTCGCCGGCGGATCCGAACGGCTGGCTCCCGACCGCCCAGCAGTCCGAGCTCGAGGCGCACGCCACGCCGGCGAGCACCCCGGTGCCGTTCGGCAGCGTCTGCGCGCTCCAGGTGGCCCCGCCGTCGGTGGTGGCGACGACGGTCCCGACCTGGCTGAAGAGGTCGTACCCCGCCGCCCAGCAGTCCGAGCTCGAGGCGCACGCCACGCCGGCGAGCAGTCCCGTTCCGATGGGCAACGACTGCGGCGTCCACGTCGTCCCGCCGTCGGTCGTGGCCAGGACGACGCCGCTCTCGGAGACACTCGTCTGCGTGATGTCGACCTGTGCCCCCACCACCCAGCAGTCGGAGGTGGTCGCGCACGTGATGTCGGACGGCAGGTCGATCCCCGACGGCAGGCTCTCGGTGCTCGCCGTCTTCCAGCCGTCGGTGGTCGCCAGCACGACCGGCGCCCCCGTGGAGTCGGTGGCCAGCGCCCAGCAGTGCACGGCATCGGGACACGACATCGCCGACAGGCTCGTCAGGCCGCTCGACGAGACGGTCTGGGTCGTCCACGTGGTGCCACCGTCGGTGGTGGCCACGATCATTCCCGCTGATCCGTAGGCGAACCCGATCGTCGAGCTCGGACGGGGCGACCCGGAGATCGCCGCCGCCGAGACCCGGGCTGCGTGGCCGGAACGGGCGGCCCGCACCGACGCGCCGGTCAACGGGAAGCCGACGAAGGGGTTCCCGCCCACCGACCAGCAGTGCGACGTGGACGCGCAGGTGAGCCCCGCGAGGGGACCGGTGCCGGGGGGTAGCGCCTGCGGGACCCAGGCGGACCCGTCGGTGGTGGCGACGACCACGCCGTCACCACCGGTGAAGCCGCTGCCGCCGGCCCAGCACTGGTTGTTCGACGTGCACGACAGGGAGGTCAACGGGCCGGTGCCGTTGGGAAGGTTCCCGCCGGTCCACGTGGACCCACCGTCGGTGGTGCCGACGATCATCCCCACCAGCACGCCGTTCCCGGCAATCGGCGTGGTGCCCGCCACCCGGCAGTCCGAGGTGGACGTGCATGCCACCGCGGACAGGGGCCCGACCGCGGCCGGGAGCGCCTGACCGCCCCAGTGGCGCCCACCGTCCGTCGTGGACAGCACCAGGCCGGTGGTGGCGGTGGGATCGCTGCCCACCGCCCAGCAGTCCGCACTCGACGCGCACGACACGCCCTGGAGGGGGCCGGTGGCGCTCGGCAGTGTCGCCGAGCTCCACGTGGACCCGCCGTCGGTGGTGGAGAGGGCGACGCCGGTGCCCGAGAGGAAGAAGGCGCCCGGGCCCGTGCCACCGGTCATCCCCGTGCCGCTGTTGCCGGTGCTGCCCGTGCCGCTGTTGCCGGTGCTCCCCGTGCCGCTGTTGCCGGTGCTCCCCGTGCCGCTGTTGCCGGTGCTGCCCGTACCCCCCACGAAGTCCGGGAAATTGGCGCCCACCGCCACGCACGCGGAGCCCGACGGGCACGAGATCGAGGAGAGCGGGCCGGTGCCACTCGGCACGCCCCGGGTGCTCCACGTCTGCCCGCCGTCGGTCGTGGACAGGACCATCCCGTCGACGAAGCTCGGGTCGCTTCCCACCGCCCAGCAGTCCGAGGCCGACGCGCACGCCACGCCCGAGAGCGCCCCCGTGCCACCGGGCACGCTCTGCGGGCTCCAGTGGGCACCGCCGTCGGATGTGGTGACGACAGCGCCGGCACCGGACGTGATCTGCCTGCCGACGGCAAGACAGTGCGTCTGGTCGGCGCACGTGATGGCGGCATAGCTGTACTGCGCGATAGGGAAGCTCTGTTGCGTGGCCCAGTCAGCAGGTTGCGTGCTCGCGGCTGCACCGATGACCACGCCCAATGCGCCTGCAAAACATCCGGCGCCCACAATGAGCGATACGAGACCGAGCCTGGCGGCGGACCCGGTCGGCGCCCAGCGACGGTTGCCCGGACGACGCGTTCCCAACGGGGGGCCTCCTTCGGCCGGCGCCCGGAATCGGCGCGAGCCCCACGATAGCCACGCGCGACCCCCCGGTCCTTCCTCACAATTGACGAAGGACCCGGCAGAATTGACGAAGGACCCGGCAGAATCGACGAAGGACCCGGCGCCGGGCACGGCTCGCCGCCTCGCGCGCCTCGCCGACCGGACAGGGCTGTGAGAATGCCGCCGTGCCCCGGCGCCGACGTCTCGCCCTCGCGGTCCTCGCTGCGCTGTGCGCCGCGTGCGGCGCCACCGGCGGCACCGCCACCCGATCGACGTCGAGCCCGCCCCGAGGGCCGTCGGGTCCCGTCGGGTGCCTCGATCCCCGGACGCCGGCGACCGCCCCCGCCGGGGGTTGGCTCCCCGACACGACCGGCGCGTCGGACTTCGAGCCCGAGAACGCCGGGGTCGAGCGCTCGCCGTCGACCCGGGCCACGGCGTTGGGCGACCGCGTCAGCACCCTCCTCGGCCACGGGTTCACCGTCGCGGCGGTACGCGAGTTCGCCACCGCCGGGTGCGTCGTCGACCGCGAGGTGTCGCTGCACGACGCGGCCGGGGACGGGGCGTTCCTGCGCGTGCTCCAGCTCCGCCGGGCCCTGAACGACGGGAGCTTCCCCCTCGTCGGCGACAGCCCGGTGCGCACGGCCCTCGGCCACGGGTCGGTCCTGCTCACGAACAGCGTGGCCGACGGCAGTGAGGTCACGGTGGTGCGGGCTCGGGCCGACGGCCTGGTCGTCGAGCTGCAAGTCCGCAGCGCAACCGGGCAGGACACGTCCGGGTGGCCGACGACGATGGCGACCCAGCCGCCCACCGGGCCCGCGGCGCCGTCTCCGTTGACCGTCGCCCAAGCCGTGGCGGCGACGCGCGACGTCGCCGCCGAAGCCGCGGCGTGGTCCTGAGGTCGCACCCGGTGCCGCGGCCGGCACGCCACGGGCGGCCCTCGCTCCACGGGTGACACCCGGGAGCGGCAAGGGTCCTTGGACCCTGTCGGCGGGCCGTGCCTCGGCTCACGCTGGGATTGGCGGGGCTGTGTCCCCGCAGGAAGGAGGCGCCCCGATGGCAACCCTCCATGAGACCGAACAGTTCGAGAAGGAGGTCTTCGAGTTCTTCCGCAGGAGTGAGGAGGCGTTGCTCGAAGCCGGCCGCTCGTGGGCCAAGGCCGTCGGCGAGCTGGCACCCGTCGAGATGCCCGCAGTCCGCGACCTGGTGAAGGGGATCTTCGACTTCACCGAGGAGGCCTTGAAGACCCAGCGTGAGTTCGCGCAGAAGATGCTGGCGCAGACGCGCGCCGCCGTCATGTCGGCCATGCCGAAGACGGTGCGGCCGACGCCCACCCCGAAGGCCGCGGCGCCGAGGGCGACGCGCCCGCACCGGGCGGCGCCGAGCACCACGCGCAAGACGACGGCCGCATAGCCACGCTGCCGTCGCCGCACGAGCGGTGACGTGGTCGTGGCGTGCCCGTTCGGGTGAAGGGGAAACCCCCGTCGGTACCGGCGGGGGTTTCCTGGTGCCGTGTCGGCTGGGTTCCGAGCCGACCATTCACGCATACACCTGCGTCCGTCCGTCGGTCCGCCGCGGTGATCCGCGGCTCCGGTTGGGACCATCGGCTCTACTGTCCTGCCCACGCAGAGGCGCATGGTGTCCTCAGTGGCACGTGGGCCCGGACGGGCCCAGGCCCCGCGATGTGCCGAGAGGGAGCCTGCACAGACAGGCAGGAGGCAAGGGGGTCCGACATGACCCAGGTACTGGTGCACGAGGACGCGAGGGCGCGCTCGGTTGCAGGTGGGCAGGCCCTTCCCCCTGCCGGGTGGTACCCCGACACGACGGGCGGTGTCTGGCTCCGGTTCTGGGACGGCCGACACTGGGCCGGCGACGACCCCCTGCGCCCCGTCAGGTCGATCGAGTCCGCGACGGCGACCGAGGTCGAGGTCGAGGTCGAGGCCACGCCGTCCCCGGCGGCGACCGTCCCCGTCGACGCAGGCCCGGTCACCGACGA